>JBCBSY010000286.1:0-3454 GCA_039818925.1 Pseudomonadota bacterium
ACGTCAAAGGAACGCCCGCTGTTGAAGTCATAAAGCTTCAACATGCTGTTGAAGTTTGACTGTTCTTCTGTATAGGCGAGCCAGCGTCCATCCGGTGAAAAATCAGCCTGCACCTGACCGCGATGTTTGCCGGCGGAGATTCGGGATATCCGGCCGTTGCCTGTGTCAATTGCAAACAACTCAAGCTTGTTGTTCGTATAGGCGATGCGTTGCCCTTCGCCGCCCCAGGACAGGAGAGAATAAAAATCGCCGCCAAGCGGGAACCGTCTTGCATCGCCGTTCCCGGTTTGGCCGGCAATGACCAGAACCTGCTGCGCCGTTGATGCATCGATATAGGCGATGCGCTCGCCGTCCGGCGACCAGAGGCCTGTATATTCACGTGCGCCATCCGTCTTTGTCAGATTACGCGTCGAGCCGTCATCAATCGGGACCGTGTAAACATCGCCGCGCGCCGTTAAGGCCAGGCGTTTGCCCGTGGGTGAAAGGTCGAAAGTCTCTATCGTTCCGCTGGCGTCTTTCCATTGCGGACGCAATTGCGGCAGGTCCGGACGAATGGACACGCGGATTTCGGAAACGTCGCCCGAGCGTGCATTCATTGTCTTCAGCCGACCGCCCGCTTCGTAGATGATGGTGTCGCCATGGGCGTCCGCAGCGCGGATATCCCACACCGTTTCATTGCTGACTTTTTCAACCTCGCCGGACGCGGCATCATAGCGAAAGATGTTGAGAACTTTGTCGTCACGGTCGGAAATAAAGTAGACATCGTCACCGACCCACATCGGTTCGATATCGTTGATACGGTCGCCGGCTATTTCAGTTACCGACTGCGCCGCCATATCCATGATCATAATAGATGGGCTCGCGCCGCCGCGATAGCCGCGCCAGCCCGACGTGCCGCCATAGAGGCCATTATAAGCGGGACCATGGGCGATATAGGCGAAGCGGGACGCGGTTGCATCGTAGCTGCCGCGGAAAATCCGCGCCGCCATCTGCTTTTCCGGCAAGCCGCCATCGACACCGACATGATAAAGCTGCGCAGAGCGCCCGTGATTTGTTTCCCGCCGGGAGGAGAAAGCAATCGCTGAACCGTCTGGCGCCCAGTCAATCGCGATATCGTCTCCTGACCGCCAGGTCAGGCGCTTTGGCTGTCCCCCCGCTGTTGCGATGACATAAACATCCTCGTTGTTTTCGTAGTTCGCTGTGTAAGCGATCATTGACCCGTCGGGGGAGAAAACCGGGTTTGTCTCATCAACCAGACTGGACGTCAGTCTTCGCGGATTGGCGCCGCTACGGTCCGCAACCCAAAGATCTCCTGCATAGACAAAGGCGATATGTGCGTCTGTTATTGCCGGGTCGCGAAGCAGCAAGGTTTGTTCCTGCGCCAGCGCCAAAGCGTGCGCGCTTGCCGCGCCAATGATGACGGCGCCAAGAGTCTTCATTTTCATTTTTTACCCCATTGCTTGATCGTCAGCCAAACCACTGCGATCTTTGAGCACAATGTTGGCGGTAATTTCAAAAGAAAACAATGCGGCGCTCGCAAAAGTCATCTCCGCCGCGGCGCACAAACTTCACCAATGAAATGGTCTTCGATAAATCAGTCGCGATTGCGGGCTGCGACAATTGGCGCAAGGTCTCGCCAGTGTGTATCGAGCGCGGCTTTGGCGGCGCGATACCCGTCCGCGACAGCCGCGTCATATTTTTTCCAGTCTCGGAGCTCGATGCCCGGCGCTGCAGGCGCGATCATGATGTTGGCGGGACGCGGCGATTCAAACTGTTCGCGGCGTGCGGTCGCCGAACGCATCAAGAGGGAAACAATCGGCGGGGCTTCACCAAAGCCGTGACTTGCGATCCAGGAAAAAAATCCCGGCGGATTGCGAAACGCCTCGATGTCGATGACGCCTTCACGGGCCACATCCACCCCGATCGTCGGCCCGCGATGCATGGTCGACATAACATCGGTTGGGAAATTGTTGACCACAGCGCCGTCGACCAGCAAAGCGTGATCATCAATGACTGGCGGCAGGATGCCGGGCAAGGCAATCGACGCCCGCAAGGCGCGACGCAGCGAACCCTGGGTGTGCACGCGGACGGCGCCGTTCATGATGTCAGATGACACACAAAAGAATGGCTTCGTTAAATCTTCAATTCTGGTTTCGCCAAAGTGTTTTTCCAGCCGCGTTTCAACGCGCCCTCCCTTTGTCAACGCCACCACCGGCAAGACGTGATCGCCCAGCGGGTTTGACTCAACGAACGCCTCGCGGATGCGCGCCTCCATTTCGGACTGCGGCCAATCCATTGCGATACACGCAGCAACCACCGCGCCCATGGAAGCGCCGCAAACAAAGTCGATCGGAACCCCTGCTTCACGCAAAGCTTTCACGGCGCCGATATGAGCATAGGCGCGCGCGCCACCGCCAGAGAGAACAACGCCGACAGAGTTGCCTGAAATAATCCGCGATAAGCGATCAACGCACTCTTCGCTGCGAATATTGATCACCCGCGATGCGCCAATGGCTTCGATCCAGTCAGCGGTCCGGCCACTGGGCGCGCCTTCATGCAGCATGACGAGATCGACCAGCCGAAATTTTCGGGCGCGCGCGCCATCTTTCGCCGTTAAAGGAAACGGTTTGGACGGGCGGCTGTCCCGGCGCGCCATCACCAAAAACCGATCCGCATGCCGCAGCACAAACCGGTACCATGTGCTGTGGTCCACCCGCGCCGCCAGCAAGACAACGTCATGGGCGTTTTCGATCTGATCGAATGCGTTTGCACCCAGAGGCTCTGCATCATTGGGGAACCAGGTTGTGTTCAGCTTGTAGCGCGCGATACGTTTTGAAAGCTCCTTGGCGTGAGCGTTGACATCGATAGATGGCGACGACGCAATCAGCGCAAAGATCCGGGGCGCTGATCGTTGAAAACTCAAATGCGGATGACGGGACCGGGCCAGGACAATTCGGGCGAGCGCCGCGGCGAAATCCCCATGCGCCAGGATCAGCCGATCGACGTCGTCGCGCTTCAGGGTCAAAAGTTCCGTATCGCGGAGTGCGTAAACACTTGCGGAGTGCGGTTCATTTGACAGTACCGACATTTCGCCCGCCGGCTCGCCCGCGCGAACATAGCCGATGACCTCGTCGGCGCCGTCAACGCTGTGCCGGACGACAATCAGGCGTCCGGAGAGATTGATATGGAGCGCTTGAGATGTCTCGCCCTGCGCAAACAATTCCCACCCGCCGGCCAGCGACTGCCAGGTGCTGACCTCTGCGATAGCGCCGAGCGTTTGCGCGCTGAGGCTCGTGAAAAACGGTAAATTGCGAAGGCGCGTGCGGATCGCTTCCATAGTGATTGCATTACTCCGCTTCATCCAGCGATGGGCGCCGCCACACTATCCTAAAATCAGTTGGTTCAGACTGGTGCGGAACGCAATTCCCTCGGGCTCGGCGGATGGGCACGTTTC
>JBCBSY010000287.1:0-3413 GCA_039818925.1 Pseudomonadota bacterium
CATCGGTTCTGCAATCAGCAAAACGCCGCCTGGCTTGAGGGCCGCCCGCGCGCGCTTCAACAAGACTCGCACCTTGTCATCATCATGATCCAGGCAGACGCGGATCAAGGAAATGACATCTGCGGAGTTTGGCCAGGCGTCCGCAAACATGTCTCCCGAATGCGGAGTTACGGGCACGCTAAGCGCTTCAAGGCGCGGCCTTGCCAAGTCGATGACATTCGGAAGATCGAACAGACTGAGTTTCAATTGCGGCAGCCGTGAATGGACCTCACACAGAAACGCGCCATCGCCGCCACCGACATCCATCAAATGCTGGTGCCCTTTGAAAGGGTAAGCCCGCAATATTTCATCCGCGAGCTGCGTTTGCGTTTCGCGCATGAGCTCGGAATAGGTGGCCATAACGGTGCGGTCGGACGGAGCGCCGTTTGCTTGTGTTGAATATAACCAGTAATTCGCCAAAGCGGTGGACTTGGACCGGCCTTTCAACAGCGCAACGATATCAGACAGGTCTTCGTAAAAATGTTCGTGATGCAAGATCATGCCTTGCAGGCCGGGACTGCCCAGCACGGCCGCACCAGCTTCGCCAAGGCCAAATCTATCGCGCGATCGCGGCTCAAGAATATCCAGCGCAACCGCCGCACGCACCAGCCGCCCTGCCCCGTCTCGCGGCAGATCGGTCAGATCCGCGATTTCGTCTATCGTTCGACTCCGCTCTTGTAATGCAGTCAACAGGTCGAGGCGCACGCAGGCGTGCAGGATCTGGCTATAGACAAAGCCATTGCAGAGATCGAACACATCGGCTGCTTTGCGCCGCGCGATAAACCGTGTCGGCCAGAATCCGGCGCAGAATTTCTGGAATTTGGCGCTGCTCAGAAGAGACGCCCGCGCGTTTCGGAAACGGTCAAGCAGAGTCTCGCCCGGGCTTGGCACGCGTTTAGGCGACTTGATTGACGAGATGCTCTGGCGTCAGACGTATGGCTTGCGCGTGAATCAATTGGCGCAGGCTTTCTGAGCCGGCGCAAAGAGGTACTGATGCCACCGCCGCCTCGATTGAATCGCGAAGCCGCAAATAAGCGCCGTTAATTCCGTATTCCTCCACCGCACTCGGGCGGCAATTGCGTTCATCCTGATTGGCAGGCTTGCCGAGCTCGGCCGGGGTCAAAACCGCGTCGCGAAGATCATCAGCGACCTGATACGCCATGCCCAGATGTTCGCCAAGCGCCCGCCAGGCAAGATCGCTGGCGCCGACCGATACGGCGCCCGCGCGCGCAGCTGCGATGAACAAGGCCGCCGTCTTGGAATTATGATACGCCTGCAAATCGATCTCTGGCTCGCTCTCCCAAGCCTGTCCTGCGGCGATTCCGTTCGGCGGCGCCGTCGCCTCGGACATCACGAGCGTGAGTTCTCTGAAATAGGTCTTTGCATGTTTTGCGAGGGTCTCAAACGCCAGGACAATGAGGGCATCCCCGGTCAGGACCGCCAGGTTTTCGCCAAAGGCAACATGAACCGATGGTTTGCCCCGCCGCAAGCCCGCATCATCGAAACAAGGCAAATCGTCATGGACCAGAGAGGCACAATGCAGCAGCTCCAAAGCTGTCGCAGCCGCCAGGCTATCAGACAGATCCGCTTCCGGGTCGCACGCATGCGCAACGGCGAAACACAATTTCGGGCGGACATGAGCCCCGCCAGGAAAGACGGCGTGCTCGAGCGCCAGCTTAAGTTTTGGTGGGCACGTATCTTCCGCATCCAGGCCAAGGGCTTGCCGAAGACTGAGGTTTATTTGGGCGTCAAAGTTCATATCGCCTCCCAATCGTCACTTTATGTGTACGATTTGATGTGTCAAGATAGGCTGACAATCGTTATGGTTGAACGGGTCAATGGACATGATGTCGGCAGATAAATTGGACTCAGCGCGGTTTGAGGCGCCAGCCGACAAAGAGCGGCAACCGCCTGCTTCGCCCTTTGGCTTTCGCTTTGATTACACGCCACCCCCCGGTGGATATGCGTGGTGGTACATTGATGGAATCAGCGAGGATGGCGCGCACGCAATCGTCATCATTGTTTTCGTCGGCAGTGTTTTCTCGCCCTATTATGCATGGAGCAACTGGCGCGACCCTGCCAATCACTGCGCCGTGAACGTTGCGCTCTATGGCCGTCCGCAGCGCTGGAGTATGACCGAACGCCCCAGCCACAATGTCGAACGAACGGCACAAGTCTATTCCACGGGCAGCAGTCATGTGCGCCGCACGGAGGCGGGGCTAAGCCTTGAGTTCGATGAAGTCGGCGCACCACTGCCGCGTCGGCTGCGCGGGTCGGTGCGCGTGACCATGCCGTACCAAAACACGGAGCCCTTTCAGATTGATGCGCACGGTCGGCACTTTTGGTCCCCTGCCTGCGCGCACGCCCACCTCTCGGTAGAATTCGAACAGCCGGGCCTGTCCTGGCAGGGACATGGCTATGTCGATTCCAATTATGGGCTTGAACCTGTGACCCAGGGCTTTGACTATTGGGATTGGTCGCGCACGCCCTCGAAAGGCGGCGACACTTTGATCCGTTATGTCACTGATCCAGTCGCGGCGGCCCAACGCGATCTAAACATTCGCATACAGGCAGACGGCCGCATCGAGACAGATGACCCAAAACCATCTGTGGATCTGAGCCCGTCATCTATATGGCGGATCAAACGCCGCGCCGGCCTGCTCGGCAACCGCCCGCCCCGCATCGTCAAGACGCTTGAAGACACGCCCTTCTACAGTCGGTCCATTCTGGAATACGCCAGCGGCGCGGCGGGTTTGACCACACACGAAACCTTGTCCTGTCGACGTTTGAGATCGCCCATCGTTAAGGGTCTTCTACCGTTCCGGATGCCTCGGCTTTCGCATTAGCGGCGGCTTCCTCCGCCCGCGTCTTCTCGAGTTCCTTGGAGGTCTTCAGATAGTCCCAATAGGCGAGTCCACAAACCACGCCAAAGACAAGAAAGAGCTCAATCAGCAGACCTGCATGTTCAATCATTGACTGCTCTAGACCGCCCGTTCGCTCTGCTCCAAGCGCATGAAGAGATCAATTGTCCAGTTCACGCGCGTTGGCGAAATCGGGTCCTCGTCGCCTGGCCGCGCCGCATCGACCGCCTTGATCAAAAAGTTGGACGCCGCGAGCGCCGTCGCTTCTGACGATGCACCTCGACTTGCGAGTGCAGCCTTGGCCAGCAAGCGAACTTTGGTGCGTTTTGAAACGACCGCCCGCTGACTGACGGAGTCATAATCGTTCCGGCGAATTTCGTTTCCGATCTCGCGATAGATCAAGCCGGCCGCAATGATGGCCGTCTGGCAATTGCCCGGCAGGAGCGAAACACCGGACAAGCCGCGCTCATAAATCGGTTCAGCTGTGTCGAGCAATCGCTTGACCAGATCTTG
>JBCBSY010000288.1:0-3395 GCA_039818925.1 Pseudomonadota bacterium
GTCACGGATTATTTCAGATTTGCCGGACCGACGCCCTAAAGAAACGCGTCCTCGCCTTCCGGCTCTTCCATCAGCTTTTCTTTAGAGACCGTTTTGTCCGACACCTCGGCGCGTTCGATGATGTAATCGACGACTTTTTCTTCGAACAGCGGCGCCCGGATCTGCTGGATGGCTCCCGGATTTTGCTGATAGAATTTCAACACTTCCTGCGGCGAGATTTCCTGCCCTTGCATCTGCATCATCTGGCTTTCGCGGATCGCCTGCTGCTGGATCGCCTGTTGCAGTTCAGCGGACGGCACCTGAACGTCGGCGCGTTTGCCGATCTCGGCGAGGACCAGCCCAAGACGCACGCGGCGCTCGGCGATCTGACGGTACTCCGCCTTCAGTTCGTCCTCGGTCTTGTCCTTGTCGTCTTCGTCGCGCTCTGAAGCCTCGACCTGACGCCAGATCTGGTCAAACTCGGCGTTGACCATGCCCTGAGGCAATTCAAAGGTGTGCGCCTCATCAAGCTTGTCGAGCAATGCGCGTTTCAAATGGCCGCGTGAAAGAGTCTTGTAGTCATTCTCCAGACGTTCTTTCAGTCGGGTTTTCAATTCATCAAGGCTTTCCAAACCGACTTTCTTGGCAAGCTCGTCGTCAATCTCGACTTTCTCCGGTGCGCGCACCTCGGCGACCTTGACGTCAAACACGGCGTCTTTTCCAGCAAGGTCCTTTGAGCCATAGCCTTCCGGGAAGGTGACTTTGACCTCGACATCATCGCCAGTTTTGGCGCCGATCAACTGGTCTTCAAAACCGGGAATAAAGCTGTCGGACCCAAGCACCAGCTCGACGCCCTCGCCCTTGCCGCCGGCGAACTCTTCGCCATCGACCTTGCCGGTGAAATCGATCAGCAGCTGATCTTTTTCTTTTGCTTTCGCTGTCTTGCCGCGCGCCTTGTAGCTCACCTGTTGTTCGGCGATTTTTCCGAGCGCCTCGTCGATGTCGGCTTGTGGCACTTCGGATACCGGACGCGTCAGCTTCAGCGTGGCGACATCCATCGGGTCGAAAGAGGGCAGGATTTCCGCCTGCAGATCATATTCCAGATCCGCTTTGCCATCGATCACGTCCTCGATCTTGGAAATCATGTTCGGCTGCGGCGAGGTGGCCGGCTGGAGGTCGCGATCCGAAAACGCCTTTTGTGAGGTTTCCGCGACAAGCTCCTGAATGATTTCGCCCATCATGCCTTTGCCGTACATCTTCTTGAGAAACGACACCGGCGCCTTGCCTTTACGGAAGCCTTTCAAATGAACGCGGCCCTTCACCTCTTCCAGCTTGGCGACCAGTTTCTGATCGAGTTCCTCAGCGGGAACTTTCACCAGAAACTTGCGGTCGAGCCCTTCGGCGCTTTTTTCAATGACTTCCATCTTCGTGTCTCGTTTTTCCTCAGGCCCTAGGGCCTAAATGCGTTCCATTTATTTCGCCCGGCTGCGTTTGCTTCGCAAACAGTCCGGGCTCATGGTGCGGATGGAGGGAATCGAACCCCCACGCCTCGCGGCGCCAGAACCTAAATCTGGTGCGTCTACCAGTTCCGCCACATCCGCAAAATTCAACAGTCGTATAAGCAAACGGGCCGCGGCGATAAGCTGCGACCCCTTGCGAGCGCGCTTCTATACCAGACGAAACGCCTGTGTCGAGGCGTTCGGAGGGGCGAATGCGGTGAAATCAGCGAGTTTTTGGACCGACGCAGGGTTTGGCGGAAACCCGGTTCCGACTTTTTCCAAAATCGCTAGGAAATCCGCTTTTCGAACCACATCACATCGTGATAGCGGCTGAATTTGCGGCCTACCTCGCTGAGTGTGGTCTTATGCGCAAACCCGAAGCGCTGGTGAAGCGCCACCGACGCCGGGTTGGGCGCCACGATGAGGGCATAGGCGCGGTGGACGTCGGCGCGCGCAAGCGCCGCAAAAAGCGCTTTATAGAGTGCCTGAGCCAGTCCCTTGCCCGCCGCCGCCGGTTTAACAAAAACGGATGTTTTCACCGACGTTTCATAAGCGCCGCGCGGATCGAAAGGGGCGGCATTGGCGAACCCGGCGATCTCGCCATCAGCCTCCGCGACGAACACGGGCGTGCGCGGCGATGTGGCGAGTGAAGCCAGCCAATCGCGCCGCTGCGCCGGACCATGCTCGACCGTTTCAAAGGTGATCGCGGAGTCGCGAATGAATGGATTGTAGATCGCATTAATCCCCGCAGCGTCTTCAAGCTTTGCCGGGCGAATGAGGGGTTTGCTCATGGCGCCTCGGCCTCTTGTTGGCTCTCGCGCGGGCTCAAAAGCTGCCGCAAAACCGCCGGCACGGCGCCTGGCAAATCCTCCGCAATCAGACCCGGCCCGATGGCTTGCGCACAGGCGCCATGAAACCAGACGCCCGCCGCACTGGCGCCGAACCCGTCCATGCCTTGCGCCTTTAGCCCGGCGACGAAGCCGGCCAGCACATCGCCTGACCCGGCAGTGGCGAGGTCCGGCGGGGCGTTTGAGTTAATGACCGCCCGGCCGTCTGGCGCCGCGATCACCGTATCGGCGCCTTTGAGGACGACGACAGCGCCGGACTTGGCGCTTGCTGCGCGCACCGCCGCAAGCTTGCCTTGCGTTTTCGCTTCCTCAGGAAACAGTTTTGCGAATTCGCCGAAATGCGGCGTCAACACATCATCGGGCCGCAGCGCTGTAAACAAATCCTCCGGCGTCTCGGCAAAACTGGTGAGCGCATCGGCGTCCAGCACCGCCCCCGCTTTACTTGCTAGCGCCGCGCGCACTTTCTCGCGGGTCGCCTCGCCAACGCCGTTGGCGGGCCCCGCAATGACGCACATCCGGACCCGTTCCGCATCAGCAAGGTTTGCTTGCACATGCGCGGCGTTGTCGGCGATGCGCAGCATGATCGCCTTCAGATGCGTGGCGTGAACCGGCGCTGCTTCCGACGGCGACAACATAGTGACGAGCCCGGCGCCAATGCGCAGCGCACCTTCCGCGGCGAGCCTGGCGGCGCCAGTGTTCAATGGTCCGCCGGAAAGCGCCATGACATAGCCGCGGGCGTATTTGTGTCCGTCCCATCGCGGCCGGGGAAACGCCCCGCCCCAAAGCGCCGGATGGTTTTCGAATGTCTTCGGTGTGACTTTGGCCGTTGCCGCATCGCTGATGCCGATGTCCGTGACGTCAACCGCGCCGGAAAGGGCACGGCCGGGGAAAAGCAAATGAGCGGGCTTACGCGCATGAAAGGTCACTGTGCGGGCCGCCTCGATCGCCAACCCCATGATCGCGCCCGTATCCGCATTGACGCCGGAAGGCAGGTCGATCGCCAGAACCGGCGCCGGGCTCGCATTAATCGCCTCGATGGCTTCTTTGGCGGGCCCTGAGATCGCGCGCG
>JBCBSY010000289.1:0-3395 GCA_039818925.1 Pseudomonadota bacterium
GCGAAGAAGAGAATGCGCTGCTTAGAGAGGCGCGTGCCATCATTCGCGCCTATGAAGACTCAGAAACGATCGTGAGGGCCGGGCTCTACGCGCATGGCGCGGATGCGCAGATCGACCGGGCTTTGGAAATATGGCCTTTGCTCGATCAGTTTATCTCTGACAAAACCCCTGACGGCGTTGAAAACAGCTTTGAGCGGCTTGGTGCGATCGTACATGCGAACAGCGCAAAAAAACGCGCCGCCTCGACGTCTGCCAACGCCATAAGCTAAGGCGTCTCGTTAGAGCGTGTTTGAAACAAACAGGTTGGCGGCCGAGCCGCCCGTCAGGATCGATAACGCCGCAGATCCCGGCGTTGATGCTGTCGGGCCGTTCTGGATTTCCGATTGCAGGAAAAAGCGGCGAAGCGCGTCCTCGACCTTGACCGGGTCTTTGAATACCGCCGGCGTACGCCCGCCGAAGAACTGCTCGGCTTTTCGTTCGAACAAGTCCCTTTGCTTGTCGATGTCCGTCTGTCCAATCGACGCCGGCAAGCCGAGGGCCGCTTCCATCACGGCGCGCAAGGGCGGCTGACCCATGATCTGAAACCAGCCGGCTGTATCAACGCTTGCGCTTTCCGCGATGACGGCGATTTCGCGCCGAAAGTTCATGGCGAGCCGCATATCGGTATTGACTTCGCCCACGCGGGCTTCGAATGCGCGTTCCAGATAATTATTGGCGGTGCGTTCCTTGAAAAGTTCTGTTCCGACGCGCGGTCCGGTAAAATTCCCATACCCAAAATCACGTGCAAAACTCCGCCATCTTGGATCATTCAGGCGATTGGCAAAGGACGTGCTGATGTCGGTGCCGTCTTCCAGAATTTTCTGGATAAAAGCGCGTTTGTTGATCTCTTCTTCGAGGCCATAAGCGCCTAACGCGACGGTCAGCAATTGTCGATCTTTGACCAGAGTTTCCGCAGTGGTGGCGCCGGCGATGTTTTCACGGAAGTATTCCAGATTGCGTTCAACAGCCGGCGTATTCTTGAAGATCTCAAACTGGCGGTCTGCACTGTTTTCAAACACGCGCCAACCAAGATAACCGCCAAGCGGGATGGCGGGGGAAAACGTCATGACGCAATAGCGGCTTCTGACGCCAGCGTTCGCTCAAGGAGCGCCTGCTCAAAATCGAAATGGCGCTTTACCGCGCGCATCACCACAAAGAACTTTTTTTCGCCCGCCGCCGTAATGGCGCGATTGACATCCTCGCCCGCTTCGCCAGGGAAAATTGAACGCAAGGGCGATAAGCCCTGGAGAATTTCGCTTACAGCCTGCTCGCTGTCCGCCTCGCCGGCAAGGGCGAGCTGGGCAATGTAGTAGACGCGTTTCAACGGCGTGTTTGCTTCGTCCTTGGTCATCGCATCGCGGGCCCGGAGAATGGAAACGTCGCTGGAGCGGACACGAAGACGGGTGGCGCGATCTCCATTCTGGAGCATCACGCCATTCACAAGAACCTTCTCATTCGGCTTTAGCTTGATAACGAGACCTGTCATTCTGTTTGCTCTTCTGTAGAGCCCTGCAAGCCGCGAATGATGTTCTGGTTGATATCGATCAGCGGGCTTGCAGAAAGTTCCGCCTTGCCGGAAATCAACTGATTGGTGTGGTGGCGTGTGAATTCGAAAAGATAAAAAAGCTGCGAGCGCAACTGCGCAGGCAGTTTGTTTCCCTCACTTGCGACATCCGAGGCGACGATCGTCCAGAACTCGAGATTCTTGCTGAGTGCGCGGATGAAGCCGGGATGGTCAGTTTTTCTATTTTTTTCAGCAACGGTAAGTGTCGTTGTCAACTGCGACAGAAGCTGCCTTTCAACTGCACGCGGCGAAGCCGTGCTGCGTGCGGATTGGTGATATGCATTTCGCGCCAGCGCCGAAACCGTCATTGTCTATCTTTGCCCCTCAACTCGTATCGTTTTTTGTTTTTAAAAACCCGCGAAGGTCAAAGACCTTCGCGGGATCTCGTCATTCCGATTAACGGAAAAGGCCGAGGATCGAATTCGGCGACTGGTTGGCGATCGACAAAGCTTGGATGCCAAGCTGCTGCTGCACCTGCAGAGACTGCAAGCGAGCGGAAGCTTCTTCCAGGTCAGCGTCGGTCAGGGCGCCAATACCGGTCTTCAGGGAGTTCGTCAGGTTGGTGACAAACTCGTTCTGAATTTCGATCCGGTTCTGAGCAGAACCAAACGATGCAGAGGCGTCAACGGCCTCACTGATCAGTCCCTCGATCGAGACAAGCGCCGTTGCGGCGTTTGCTGCATTCGAAACGTCAAGACCGTTCAGGTTAGCGAGACCGCCGCCAGCACCGTCCGTAACGTTGACTTCAATACCGACCGTGTTGCCGGATGTGTTGGCGATATCAACCTGCGCATCCGTCGTGCCGTCGCCAGCCGTGAAGGTTACTGCGATGCCAGTGAGGCCAGCATCGTTGATGGCGTTGGTCAGAGCCTGGCCAACGTCGTTTTCGTCATCGCCGGTCTGGACTTCATAAACGAACTTGCGGCCGTCGATACGAACTTCATACGTATCGCCAGCAGTTTGCGTGTCCGTGCCTTCAAGGTCCAAAGCGAACGTGTTGCCAGTCGCAACGAGCTGGGCAGCATCGGTACGAGCGGTGTTCACGCCTGTTGTCGTGTTGGCCAGGGCCGCGACTGCGGCGCCAGCAGCTGTTTCCAGGCTGAAATCGGCAACGTCGATCGTGCTTGCTGTCACATTGTTGCTGGAATCGCGGTCAAGCGACGCCAGGAAGCTTGTCGTATCGCTGCCTTTCAAGAAATTCAGGCCATTGAACTGAGCAGCTTCAACAATTGAGTTGATCTGATCGCGAAGCTGGCCAATGTCCGTCTGGATCTTGGTGCGGTCGACGTTGTCTTCTTGAGCCGCAACGATGAGGCCCTTCATGTCAACCAACAGGTCAGTAATACTTTCAGCTGCGTCACGTGCAACACCAACAGAAGAGCTGGCGAGATTCAGTGACTGGTTAATGGCTTCAAAGCCTTTAACGTCAGACTGCATAACCGTCGAGATGGCGAAGATAGCTGCGTTGTCACGAGCATTCGCGACTTTTTTACCGGTAGAGATTTGCTCTTGAACCATGGACAATTCTTTGTTCACGGAACGCAGGTTCTGCAACGCCACCATAGCGGAAGTGTTTGTAAGAAGGCTATTCATTTTAGACTCCGAGTTGGATCGTTATGTTTAACGGTCCGACCTCGCAAAGGAGTTGCCGGGGTTCCCGCGAATTTGCGGAATTTCGAGCCATTTAAACTCGCGGCAGGCCATTTAAGCATGTCCGCAGCAGCCGTTTGGCCGCATGTCGAAAGCCTAGCTGTTAAGCGCTTGTTATCTCATACAGACTATAGTTTTCGAC
>JBCBSY010000290.1:0-3367 GCA_039818925.1 Pseudomonadota bacterium
GCGCTGCTCGATTCAAAACTGCTGGCGGCGGTTTATATTGAGCTGACGGGCGGCGCGCAGGCGGGACTCGATTTCAGGCGTGAAGAAAACGGTCAATCCGCCTGGTCGGGCAATGGCGGGCGGGCGCAGGCGCGAAAACGGCCGCAGGCCCTGCCCTCGCTAATCACGGCGCAAGAGCGCGCGGCGCATGAGGCGTTTATCGCTGAACTGGGCGATGACGCCGTTTGGAAGAAATCTGCAGCGACATAGGCCGATGCATGCTTAGTTCGGCTGCTGGCCCGCTTGTGCTTCACGGCGTTGGGCGTTCGCAACATAGATGCCCATAAAATCGATCGGCTCCAGCATCAGCGGCGGGAAGTTTCCGTTGCGCGTCGCATCGGCGACGATCTGGCGCATGAAAGGAAACAACAAGCGCGGACATTCGACCATCATCACCATCTCGAGCTGTTCGCGCGGCACATTCAGGATTTCAAAGACGCCCGCATAGCTCGCTTCAACCACGAACATGGCTTCGTCATTCTCGCGATTGGCGCGCGCCGCCACAGAAAGTTCGATCTCGTACTGGTTCGGATTCAACGCGCGGCCCTGTACATCGACATTGACGTCGATCTTCGGCGTTGCGTTGGACTGGTAAACCGCCGGCGCTCTTGGGTTTTCAAACGAGAAATCCTTCAGATATTGCGC
This sequence comes from Pseudomonadota bacterium, assembly GCA_039818925.1. Lineage (GTDB taxonomy): Bacteria > Pseudomonadota > Alphaproteobacteria > Caulobacterales > Parvularculaceae > Hyphococcus. The sequence continues at coordinate 685 of JBCBSY010000290.1, forward strand.
CAGCACGGTAAGGGACGGCGGTTTTTGCGGGTCGAAACCAGCTTCGTTCTGATCAGCTGGGTTCGGCGTTGATGGCGTATCGGACATGAAAATCGTCCCGTCAGGTCTGTTGAAAAAGAGCGCGCGTCTTACACGGCCTGTCGTCGGGCCGCAACCCGGACTTTAAGGACGAACGCCTCTGACCAGCCTGGCAGGCCCGTCTGTGCAGGAACGCTGAGCCAAGGACGGCAACAATGTTAATCAACGCGGTGATTGTTCGCGGCGGACGATGTGGCGGCGTATGGCCTCAAGGGCGAGGCGCGCAATGGCGCGGCGCAACGGCGGGACCAGCAATGCAAAGCCGGCGGCGTCGGTCAAAAAGCCCGGCGTCATCAAAAACGGCGCCGCGACAATCAGCAGCGCCCCGTCAATGGCGGCATTGACAGGCAAGCGCCCGGTTTCAAGATCAGCGCGCGCGGCGTTAAGGGCCGATAGCCCCTGCATCCGGAGGATGAAACCGCCCAGAAAAGCCGTAAACAGACATGCCGCGATCACAGGCAAGGGGCCGAATGCCTGTGCTGCCGTCAAAAGCACCCAGATCTCTGCGATCGGGCCCATGATGAATATTGCGATAAGGGCGAAGAACATGGGATTTAGGTGTTATTTTCCGCTTTTGCTCCTATATAGAAGGCGCTTGAGCAATATTAAGGTTTCGGAGCGACAAACAAGCTTATGGATCCCGTGCTTCTCTTTTTTGCCGGCGTGGCGGCGTTCGTGATTTTCCGGCTCATTTCAGTGATGGGCACGCGCACCGGTCATGAGCAACGACACGATCTGGAGGCCATCCAGCGGGCGGCGCAGGCGCGTGCGCAGGACGCACAAACTGATGACGAGATTGAAGAGCCTGAAGAGATTTCCGAACCCAAGCCCGTTTCGACCAATGCCCGTGTCTTGCGCGACGCGGATCCGAGCTTCGATGAGAAAGAATTTCTCGCCGGCGCCCGGGGCGCCTATGAGATGATCGTCGAGGCTTTCGCTGCCGGCGATCTGAAGTCGATCCGGCCTTACCTTAACGAGTCGGTATACGCCGCATTCAAGGGCGCGGTTCAGGCGCGTGATGAAGCGCGTCATGCAGCAGATCTGAAATTTGTCGGTATCGAGCATGCTGCGATCATCGATAGCTCGGTTGAGGACGGCGCAATGGCGGCGGTGGTTGAGTTTACGTCTAACCAGGTGCGCGTCACCCGCGACGAAAACGGCGATGTCGTGGATGGGGATCCAAACCGTATTGACCTGGTCAAGGACCGCTGGACATTCTCGCGCAAACTCTCCAGCAAGGATCCAAACTGGATGCTTGTCGCAACCGGCGGCGCTCAATAAAACGTCACGGCGCAAACGGAACGCCGGCCACATGACCTTATCAACATGAACGTGCTTTCGGGAACGCTCCTGCGGTTTTTCCTGGCGGGCGCGATCATCATCGCCGCGCTGGCGGCGGCGTTGGTTTTTTCCGGCGTCATCCCGCCTTACTACACGCGTGAATTTTCAGATGAGGATTTTGGCCCGCCGGCGCTCGGCTACCAGTTTGTGGAATTCGACGATCTTGCGGGCTGGCGTCAGGATGATCCTGAGCCAGCGCTCGACGCCTTTGTCATGTCTTGCGATCGGGTGACGGCGCGAGAACCCGGCGCGCCCGCCAATCCGCTGGAAAATCTTGGGCTTTCAAACCCGTCAATTACCCTAGGCGGCCTTGTCGAGGATTGGCGCCGGCCGTGTTCTGAAGCAAAGGCGCTGACCGCAAGCACCTATTCCGATCCCGCTGTGCGGCGCGGCGCCTTTCGCTCCTTTTTCGAATTCCATTTTCAGCCAGTTGAGATATTTACACAGCGTCCGGCGCGTCCGGATGGGCGCGCGCGCAGGGCCGATCCTCGTATCGACCGGGAGGGCGTTTTTACCGGCTACTTTGAGCCGGTCTATGCGGCGTCAAAAACACAAACCGATGAATTTTCGGCCCCGCTTCTTCCGCGTCCGGATGATCTTGTCGAGGTCGACCTCGGCGCTTTCCGGGAGGAATTGCGCGGCGAGCGTATTGCTGGCCGTGTGGAAGCGGGCCGGCTTCAGCCCTATGACGACCGCGGCGACATCGAAAGCGGGGCCTATAATGAGAACGCGCCGCTCGCCTGGCTTGACCCCAACGACCTTTTCTTCTTGCAGATTCAGGGCTCGGGCCGCCTCGATTTCGGCGACGGCGATATCATGCGCGTCGGGTATGCCGGTCAAAACGGACACATCTATACCGCGATCGGCCGAGTGATGGTGGAGCGCGCCATCATGCCGCTCGAAGAGGTGTCGATGCAGTCGATCCGCGATTGGCTGGACGCCGCCGCGCATCACGAGGCGCGCGCAATGCGCGCCGAAAACGCATCCTATGTCTATTTTCGCGAGCTTGACGAAGTGGCGCCGGAGCTTGGGCCACTGGGTGCGCAAGGCGTTGCGCTCACGCCGGGCCGTTCGCTGGCGGTGGATCGCCGCTATCATGCGCTGGGCGCGCCGGTCTGGGTCGACATTGAGCCGGTGGCGGGCGCCGGAACCGAGCCCATTCGGCGCCTGATGATCGCACAGGACACCGGCGGCGCCATTCGCGGTCCGGTGCGCGGCGACTACTTCTGGGGCGCGGGCGCCGAAGCTGGCGGGATCGCGGGCG
>JBCBSY010000291.1:0-3354 GCA_039818925.1 Pseudomonadota bacterium
ATCATAAGTGAATCCCGGTGTAGCCTCCGGGACTGCCGAGCCTGGATCAGGTGACGGTAATGCCGCGCGTGTTTTTTTGTTGTCATATGTTTCAGATATATAGGAGTCGGTTATGCCGCGTTTTTTTGCCTGCGCAAGCGCCCGGTCTCGACTTACCTCATGGCAAGAAGATTCAATAAAGCTAAAACTTTTCACTGTTCCCCACAATAAAACTATTACACTAGAAATTGTATCGCCTTTTATTACTATAACAAGTCTTATAGGTTTTTTCGATTATTTTATCTGGCGCACTTAATTACGGGCCACGGCGCGACAGCACTGTTGCAGCTGATAAACTGGCCTGATGTCGACAGGGTCTAAAATACTTTTTTCGCTATTATTGAAGCTTGCTAGATCGGGCATTCGTAGAATGAAAAATGGTGCCCCCCGCCGGAATCGAACCGGCACTCCCGAAGGAACTGGATTTTGAATCCAGCGCGTCTACCAGTTCCGCCAGAGGGGCATTTCTCAACAGGCCGACGATGAGGGCGGCATATTAGGTGGCGCGAAGCCTCGGTCAAGCAGGCGCTCAGCTTTTCTTAAGGCCCCTCTATTTAGATGGCGCAAAGCGTTTTACATGGCCAGGAACCGTCTATGCTGGAAAGCCTTGTGACCTCAACGGACAGCAAATCCCCTCCGCGAATGCGCGGCGCCGTGCGTGTATTGCACGATATCCTTGCGGATCTGCGCACGAAGGCGCCGGAGAACACCGCTGAAAAGGAAAACAGCGACGAAGCCCCGACCGCAAAGCTTGGCGATGTCGTGGATCAGCTCGACGAGCGCGCCTTTGGATTTCTACTTCTGTTGCTCGCCCTTCCTTGTTGCCTGCCCTTTGTTTACGTGCTCCCGCAGATCGTCGCGCTGCCGATGCTGGCGCTTGCCGGCCAAATGGCGATGGGCGGGCGTCACCCATGGCTGCCGAAAAAGCTGCATGACCGGCGTTTTGAAATCGCCGCGCTCGCTCGCGTGCTGTCGCGCGCGGAACGTTATGTGGGCTGGGTTGAGCGCATCGCCTCGCCGCGCCTCAGGCCGGTGACGAGCCAGTTCGGCGCGCGCGTCGTCGGCGTTTTATTGCTGGCGCCGATCGCATCGATCCTCGTGCCCCTGCCCTCGACGAACACCGCACCGGGGATCGGCGTCGCCATCGCAGCGCTTGGCTTGATTGAGCGTGACGGCGTTTTGGTGATTGGCGGGTTACTGTTTGGCCTCGCCTGGGTGGCGCTTTTGCTCATTCTCGGGAATGAGGCCGTGGAATTGATCCGCGGATGGCTATCCAGACCGGCATAATGCAGCTCAAACCTTCACACCGTTTTGGGCGCAGTGTGACGATCCGCCTTAGGCGGCGCCGGCGCACGAGACGCTATATATATTTTGAATATGCAGGCCACGCTGAAGCAACTGACGCTAACCGAGCGCGCGCTGGCCGCGGCCTTCGCCGTGAGCGCCGCGCTGCTGGCAGGCGCGCATCTGTTTGAGCGGATTGGCGGTCTGCCTCCCTGCATTTTATGCCTCGACCAACGCGAGGCGCACTGGACGGGTCTGGCGGTGGCTTTCGCCGGCCTGCTGGCTGCCCGCGTCTTCAAGTCAAAGCTCGGGGCCACCGCCGCGGTTGGCGCAGCCGCGCTGGTTTACGCGGTGAGCGCCGGGCTGGCGTTTTATCATACTGGCGTTGAATATGGGTATTGGCCCGGCCCTGCGATCTGTTCAGCCGGCGGCGGGCTCGACGGCGTCAGTATCGACAATCTCGCCGCTTCGCTGACGCAGCCAACCGACGCGCCGTCCTGTGAAGACGTGCTGTGGAGTTTCCTCGGCATCTCCATGGCAGGGTATAATCTGCTGGCCTCCGCCGGGCTCTTCGCCCTCACCCTGCTGGCGGCGTTGTTTGAAACCCGCGCCGCCCGGCGCCAGCAAAGGAGCGCCGTATGACCACGCCGGCGAAACCAGGCCCGAAAACACAGCGCCTCGGAGAGATGCTGCGCGTCGACCATGCAGGCGAGTATGGCGCTGTTGCAATTTATCGCGGCCAGCGCGCGGTCTTTGACCACCTGCCGCACAAAGCCCGCACCGCTGCGCTCTTGAAGGAAATGGAAGATGGTGAAGCTCATCATCTGGCGACGTTCGACCGCCTGCTGGCGGAACGGGGCGTGCGCCCGACTTTGCTGTCCCCGCTTTGGAACGCCGCCGGCTTCGGACTTGGCGCCGCCACAGCGCTGATGGGTGAGAAAGCCGCCATGGCCTGCACCGCCGCAGTCGAGGACGTCATCGAAAAGCACTATGGCGAGCAGATCAGCGAGCTTGAAGCGGATGAGCCAGCGCTTGCCGAAACCGTGCGTCAATTCCGCGACGACGAGCTGGAACATAAGCATACGGCCGAAGCGGAAGGCGCAGAAGACGCGCCCGGCTATCGCCTGCTTTCTTCAGTCATCAGAATTGGCTGCCAAGCGGCCATCCGGGTTGCGGAAAAAATCTGAAAATTCGCGCCGCAAGGCTGCTTTGGGCGCCCCGCGCCCCGCCTTTATAGCGGCGATAAAGAATGTCATCTGAGGACGTTGCCATAACACAATAATCAGCGCGCACCCTGACAGGCGTTTTCGCTGCTATTTCCACACGAGCGCTAGCGAAAGCGTAGACAACGCACCGACCGTCGCAGGGGCGCAGGTCATTTAGCAAGGCGCAGTCCAATAGCCCACGCAAGATTTGGCTGATCAGTCTGATTTACATGAATAACGGCTGGATTACGCGGACAGAGCAGCGCCTGATACGCCGGTCACGCTAGATATCTGCAGCGACATCAATACTTCCGCCCGCCGCCCTAATTGAAGACCACCTTACCGCGCAGCTTTTTCATCATGTCCAGACACCCCTTCGCGCTGAATCAGAACCGTCGCGACATCACTGAGGGAAAGCCCGGCCTGCGCCAGCATGACAATGAGATGATAGAGCACGTCAGCCGCTTCGGCTGTCAGGTGTTCCTTGTCGCCAGCGACAGCGGCGAGCGCCGCCTCGACGGATTCTTCGCCGAATTTTTTTGCGCATTTTTCGGCCCCGCCGGCCAAGAGCGATGCTGTGTAGGAGGCGTCGGGCGGTGCCCCTTTACGAGCATTGATCGTCCTTTCAAGCCGCGAGAGGACTTCGCCGAGCGTTCGCTGGGTGTCGTTCACGCCTTTACCTTATCTTGCGGGCCTGCGGCCTTGCGCATGGGCAAGCCAGCCGCCGCCATAGCTAATTTTGCTTCGGCGATGGTAATCTCGCCAAAGTGAAAAATCGAGGCGGCGAGCACTGCGGAGGCGCCGCCTTCCTTGGCGGCCGCCACCA
>JBCBSY010000292.1:0-3326 GCA_039818925.1 Pseudomonadota bacterium
CCGCGCTATCACGCAGGCGAAGTGGTCTGGGTCAACCCGACGCGCCCGGCAAGCGTCGGCATGGACGCTTTGCTGATGCATGGTCGCGCCGAGACCGCATCGATAGCGGTTGTCCTGGGCGTTCTGGAAAGTCACGCCAAGGGCATGCTCGTCCTTAGCCAATATGGATCGGGAATTCGTCGGGAGTTTGAGGCGGCGCAGTGGCGCGCCGTTCATGTCTATGGCCGGGACTAGGGTTCCTTGCGGCAACCCACTCCAACATATTTCAAGATCGCAGCCTTAAATCGCAACCAATGACAAAGTTTTAGGCGCTAGACTTTCGAGCGGGAAAGTAAGAGTGCAAAAGCGCCTGCACATGAAAGAGCGAAATGCCGCTTGATCACAAGTCCTATCTGGACGTCAGTCACTTCAGGGGCCTCGATGGTTTGCGCGCCATCGCGATTATCGCGGTAGTCTGGCACCATACGCTTCGCCCTGACAATCTGCCGATGTTCGTGCGCGGGTTTGCGGGCGTCGACCTGTTCTTTGTTTTGAGCGGCTTTTTAATTGCAACGCTGCTCATTCGTGAAAAGGCGCGATTTGGCCGCGTCTCCTTGCGAAACTTCTGGGCACGACGTTTCTTGCGATTGATGCCTGCCTATTACCTCTTGTTGTTCGGTATGTTGGCCGCCTATCTCGTTTTAAAACCAGACGACCCGGATACGGCGCGGTTGGTCAATGGCTTTCATATCTACGCGCTTTATCTCTCAAACTGGTTTCATCCAGGCGCCAACAATCTTGGCATCACCTGGTCGCTTGCCACGGAAGAACAGTTTTATCTGATCTGGCCGTTTGTGTTTGCTTTCTTTCGACCATCTGCGGCGGCGGCTTTCTGGGTCGCTGCACTCTTCATCAATCAGCTCATCAATTTTGGTGTGCTTGACGCCAGCATCGACCAAATCTTTGGCGACGGCGCAGCGAACGGGCCCGAAATCCTCGACACGACCTTCACGCCCATTCTGCTCGGCGTCGGCCTGGCGCACCTTCTGAGCCAGAAGCGGGGATTCGAGGCTGCCGCAAAGATTGCGGGGTTTCGTTATGCGCCCTGGGTGTTTGCAGGAATTTTGCTCGTCCTCTTTAACATTCCGGCGCAGGACATTTCCGGCATTATTCGGCTCTCCATGCATCTGGCGATGACGGCATGGATCGCATCCATCGTCATGGCGCCGCGCTCCGGCGTCACGTCAGCCCTGTCTTGGCGTCCTGTGGCGTTCATCGGAGCGATCAGCTACGGCATGTATCTTTATCATATGTGGTGCGTTCACATCGTTCGGGTCGTGTCCCAAAAAATCGGATTGCCTGCGGCGTGGACCGAGTTTCCACTCACCTTGATGCTGACCATGGCTGTTTCGGCCGCAAGTTTTTACCTTTACGAAAAACGGTTTCTGGATTGGCGCAAACGGTTCCGCAAATAAAAACGCCCGGCTCGCGATATCGAGAGCCGGGCGTTTCCAACAGAAATCCGTGATTTTAAAGAACGCGTTCCTTAAGGTCTTTCGCCGGACGGAAAGCGACTTTCTTCGATGCTTTGATCTTGATGGCTTCGCCTGTGGCCGGATTACGGCCCATACGTGCAGCGCGGTGACGGACCTGAAGAATGCCCAGGCTGGCGATGCGAAGCTTTTTGCCCTTCTTCAGATAAGCGCCCATGCGGTCGATGAAATCGGCGAGCAGCTCCTCAGCCTGTTTCTTCGGCATTTCGTAGTCCTCGGAGATTTCGGCCGCGAGGTGCTTAAGCGTCAATACGTCAGGCAGCGCTTTCTTTGCTGTCTTTTTCTTCGCTGCAGTTTTGCGCGCAGGGGCCTTTTTCGCGGCTGTCTTGCGTGCAGGCGCTTTTCTCTTGGCTGGCGCTTTCCTTGCCGCAGTCTTGCGCGCAGGCGCTTTTCTCTTGGCTGGCGCCTTTTTCGCTGTCTTCCGTTTAACGGCCATCATCAAAATCCTTTGTAAGTCAGTGAACCCGATAGCAGGCAAAATTCATTTTTTGCCTGCCGTGCCTGCATTAATGCGCTTGATTCGGCGCTGAACAAGAGCCAAAAAAACGCATTTAAGCCCATAAACAGGGGTTTTCTCGCGTTTTCAAGCCCGGCGCTTCATGACCCATTCAAGATCAGGATGGCTGCCGACCATGAAATGATACTCAGCGACCTTTTCAAACCCATATCGTTGATAGAGTTTTTGAGCGCGAATATTTTCTGAATAAACCCCGACATAGAGATGGTCGAACCGCGCCTCGAGCCATCTAAGGGCGATATCCATAAAGGTTTTTCCAAGCCCGACGCCTTGCGCGCCTTCGCTGATGTAAAGCCGGCAGAGCTCGCCTGATTCCGGCGGCATGTCCGGCGCCGGCAAGGTGCAAGGGGCGCAAGTGCAATAGCCGACCAGTGTCCCGCGGTCTTCCTCCATGACCCAACACGCGGCTTCAGGATCGCTAAGAAAGCGGGCGTAATAATCGACGGAATGGTGATCGCGCAAGAACGCGGCGAGGTCTTCGGGCCGGTAAAGGCGCCCGAAAGTTTCTGAAAAAGTCGATACGCCAAGCGCCGACAAGGCGGATGCGTCTTCCGGCCCTGCCTGCCGAATGGCCGGTAGCGCGGACATGTCTGTTATTCCGCGGCGACCACCGCCACATGCGGGCGATCGGCGCGATAGGTGTTGATGCGCTCCTCGATCTCGCTCCGGAAGTGACGGATCAGCCCCTGCACCGGCCAGGCCGCCGCATCGCCGAGCGCGCAAATCGTGTGGCCCTCAATCTGCGTTGAGACCTCAAGTAGCTTGTCGATTTCCGCCGTCGTGGAATCACCGACAGCCATGCGTTCCAGCACGCGCCACATCCAGCCCGTGCCTTCGCGGCAAGGCGTACACTGGCCGCAGCTTTCGTGCTTGTAGAAATAGCTGATGCGGGCGATGGCGCGCACCACATCGGTCGACTTGTCCATAACGATCACCGCCGCCGTGCCAAGACCCGAACGGACATCGCGCAGGGCGTCGAAATCCATCAGCACGTCATCGCAAATCTCTTTAGGCAGAAGCGGCACGGACGATCCGCCGGGGATCACGGCCTTCAGATTTTCCCAGCCGCCGCGCACGCCGCCGCAATGCGTGTCAATCAACTTGCGCAGTGGGATCGACATCGCCTCTTCCACATTGCAAGGGCGATTGACGTGTCCGGAAATGCAGAAGACTTTCGTGCCCGCATTATTCTCGCGGCCGAATTTTTTGAACCAGTCCGCACCGCGCCGCAGGATTGTCGGCACCACCGCAATCGATTCCACATTGTTGACCGTGGT
>JBCBSY010000293.1:0-3324 GCA_039818925.1 Pseudomonadota bacterium
CGATCCCGAAGGCGATGTTGATGGTCGAACTCTGCCCCATGGTAAAGAAGTGGTGGAGCCAGACGCTGAACGAGAGCACCGCAATCGCCATCGTCGCAAGTACCAGCGAATCGTACCCATAGATCGTCTTGCCGGCGTAGGTGGAGGTGAGTTCGGAGTAAATGCCGAAGGCGGGCAGGATCAGGATGTAGACTTCCGGGTGGCCGAAGAACCAGAACAGGTGCTGGAACAGGATCGGATCGCCCCCGCCCGACGGATCGAAAAACGCCGTGCCGAAATTGCGGTCCGTCAGCAGCATTGTAATCGCGCCGGCGAGCACCGGCAGGGACAACACCAGCAGGAACGCGGTCACCAGCACAGACCAGGCAAAGAGCGGCATTTTGTGCAGCGTCATGCCCGGTGCGCGCATGTTGAAGATCGTCGTGATGAAGTTGATGGCCCCGAGAATTGAGGAGGCGCCCGCAAGGTGCAGCGACAGGATCAACAAATCCATCGCCGGCCCGGGACTGCCGGTATTGGCGGATAAGGGTGGGTACATGACCCAGCCCCCGCCAAAGCCCAGTTGCGATCCATAGCCCGGTACGAATAGCGACAACGTGATCAGAATGCCCGACGCGCCATAAAGCCAGAACGAAATGTTGTTCATGCGCGGAAAGGCCATGTCCGGCGCGCCGATCATGATCGGCACGAACCAGTTGCCGAACCCGCCGATCAGCGCCGGCATCACCATGAAGAAGATCATGATGAGGCCGTGATAGGTGGTTAGGACGTTGTAAAAGTTCGCCGCCGCCGCGAGATCGCCGCCTGTCCAGCGGGTCAGGATGGTGACGCCCGGCTCGGCGAGTTCCCACCGCATGAGACCCGACATGGCCCCGCCGACAATGCCCGCAATAATCGCGAATACGAGGTAAAGCGTCCCGATATCCTTGTGGTTCGTTGAGAAAAACCAGCGAACGAAGAAGGACGGTTTGTGGTCGTGAGCCTCAGCCCCGTGCGCAGCCTGTGCGTCAGCCATGATTATCGTGTCCTTTTTTATTCCGCTGCAGCGCCGGTTTCGGCGGCTTGCGCAAGCGCGATATTATTCGTTTCAAACATCGGCTCCATGCCGGCGAGGGCGCGCTGTTCATCGACCCACGCCTCGAATTCAGGGCGAGAGACCACCTCCACCGCAATCGGCATGAAGGCGTGGCGCACGCCGCAGATCTCGGAGCATTGACCGTAATAAACGCCTTCCGTTTCCGGCCGGAACCAGGTTTCGTTGATCCGCCCCGGAACCGCATCGATCTTGATGGCGAAGCTCGGCAGCGCCCAGGCGTGAATCACGTCGCGCGCGGTTGTCGTGACGCGGATGGTCTCGCCCACCGGCACGACAACGCGGTTGTCCACTTCAAACCGATAAAGCTCGGCGGTTGTCTGATCTTCCGTCGCCATGTTCGAAGAGAATTCGAAATCGCCAAAATCCGGATAAGAGTATGTCCAGCCCCACTGATAACCGTTGACCTTCAGCGTTACGGTCGGCGCCATCACGACTTCTTTTTCGCAGCCGTCAACATAACGCTGAACATAGGGGCAATCCGTAACATTTTGCGTTGATCGTCCGCCACGCATGATCACCGATGCGCCGGCTGGCGCTGGCGCATTTAACGACACAACGAGGTTTGACTCGCCCCAGCCATCCACCGTGTAGTCATCCCGGTAAGTCAGCTCGCGGCGCTCCGTTCCGTTGTCCAGCATCACCTGTAAATGGTCGCGGCGCGACACCATTCGGCTTTCTGGAAAATCATTGGCGAAAACAAAATCGACCGTCTGGCCATCGCCGCGCACGACAACCTGTTTGCCGTCGGGCGTCACATCCTGTTTGAACAAAAGTTCAAAAGAAGGCAGCGCAATGACCAGCAAAATAATGATCGGCACGCCGGTCCACACCACCTCAACCAATGTGTTGTGACTGAACTTGCGGGCCTGAGGGTTGGATTTTGAATTGTATCGCACCATCACCCAGACCAGCAGCGCCAGCACAAACAGGCTGATCACCGTGATGATCGGCAGCAAGATCCCGTCATGAAAGAAATGAACTTCCTTCGCCAGCGCCGAGGCCGGCGGCACCATGGTTATGCCCGCGTCTTCCGGCAGCGCATGCGCGGCAGCCGCAGCAAACACGCCAAATCCGGCCAGCACCGAAAACAGTCTTTTCATTTTTCGCATCATCCTGCGCGTTGCCATCAGCTCGCATGCCCCGCGAACCGGCCATTGTTGAATTTCGGCGCTTCGATACGCCCGCCCATGCGCCGAGGTCAAATTTTTCTTGTATCGACACGTCCGCTTATAAGCCGCCGCCTACCGGCGCGTCATCGCGCTTTTGACGGAAAAATGGTCGCAGCGCAGGCTGGCGCGCACGGGCCATTGCCGGACGGCCTGGAGCGGCCTACATCACGATTATGAGCGACTCTTATTTTTTCTCCCGCACCGACCTCGACCGCAACCGGACCCAGTCCATTCTGGATGACGCCCTCCAGGGCGCCGATGATGGCGAGCTTTATCTTGAATATGGCCAATCCGAGGCTTTCGTTTTCGATGACAACCGGCTCAAAACCGCCAATTTTGACGTCAATCAGGGCTTCGGCCTGCGCGCGGTGTGTGGCGAATCAACCGGCTATGCGCACGCATCCGAGCTTTCCGAGGAAGCGTTGCAACGGGCGGGCGCGGCCGTAGGCGCCGTGAAGTCGGGACGTGGCGGCGTCCTCGCGGACGGCCCGGCGCGCACCAACACCCGGCTTTACAGCGATGAAAACCCGCTCGGCGACTTGCCGTTCGAAGCCAAATCGAAATTATTGTCTGAAATCAATGACTACGCCCGCTCGAAGGACGCGCGGGTGCGGCAAGTTTCCTGTTCGCTCACCGGCTCCTGGGAAGCCGTGGAGATCATGCGGGCGGGCGGCAAGATTATCCTGGACTTCCGCCCGCTGGTGCGTCTCAACGTCTCCGTCACCGCTGGCGAAGGCGATCGGCAGGAGTCTGGCAGCATCGGGGCGGGCGGCCGCGAGGGCTATGCCCGGTTCATCACAACAGAAGCCTGGCAAGGCCAGGTGGATGAGGCCCTGCGCCAGGCGCTGGTCAATCTTGAGGCCGAGCCCGCGCCGGCCGGCGAGATGGAAGTCGTATTGGGCCCCGGATGGACTGGCGTTCTTCTGCATGAAGCCGTGGGTCACGGCCTGGAGGGCGATTTTAATCGCAAAGGCACTTCAGCTTTCAGCGGCCGTATTGGCGAACGTGTTGCAGCGCCCGGTGTTACGGTAATTGATGATGGCACTATCGAAGGTCGTC
>JBCBSY010000294.1:0-3315 GCA_039818925.1 Pseudomonadota bacterium
CGTTGCGTAGAAATAGGAGGCATATAGAAGCTCACCCGCATTTGCCGGAACGAAAAAATCGGGCAGCAGGTGAAAAACACCGGCAGGGCCTCGCCATAGCTGCGCACGAAAAAGGAGGGCAGCCAGAATATCAATCCATAACCCATCATTGAAGAGCTCGCCGCACCGAGAGACAACCCCCAAAAACTCGGTTTGCGGATCAATGTTTTTACAACCTCGTCGATTGCCGCCGGGGTGGTGATCGCGCCCGCGCCATCGAGGCCGCCACGCTCAGGTTCACGCATGGTCAAACGAAAGATCGGCGCAATAGCGACCCCCGCCAGGCCGACAATAATAAACGCCGCCCGCCAATCGAGGTAACTTGTCAGGACGCCGCCCAACAAAATCCCGAGCGCGGAGCCCACCGGGATGCCATAGGAATAAATCGCCAGCGCGCGGGCGCGTTTTTCCGCCGGAAAGTAATCGGAGATCAATGAGTAGGCCGGCGCGACGCCGCCCGCCTCCCCGACGCCAACCCCCAGCCGCGCCAGAAAAAGCTGTAGAAAGTTCTGCGCCAAGCCGCATAGCGCGGTCATGGCGCTCCAAACCGTCAACGCAATCGTAATGATCCAAGTCCGATTGCGCCGATCCGCCAACATGGCGATCGGAATACCCAGGAAGGTGTAAAACAGTGCGAAAGCGAGCCCGCCCATAAGGCTCAACTGTGTGTCAGAAAGTCCTAAATCAGCCTTGATTGGAACAGCCAGGATGCCGACGATCTGGCGGTCAATAAAATTGAACGTGTAAACAACCACCAGGATAAAAAGAACATAGCCGCGATAAAACGCGGATGTCTTTTGCGCGGCCACCTAGTTGGATTCCTGCGTCGGCGTTTCGGAAAGCCCGTCAAGGAACGCCGTCGCTTCAACAATGGTTTCAGCTGGCGCTTCTTCCTGTGCCGCGTGGCCTACGCCTGGATAGGCTTTCAGCGCCGCATTCTGCATAAGCGCCGTCATCTGTCGCCCCTGTTCAATCGGGATGATAACGTCGTCCTCGCCCCAGATGATGAGTGTCGGCGCTGCGACGGATTGAAGAAGATCCGACGGATCCGGCAATGTGAACTCCTCAAGCGACTTGATGAGGGCGGCGCCATTGCCTTTGCGGCGGATCATGTCGCGCATGGTTCGAAGACGCGCCTCGGTAATTTTGCTGTCATCTGCGTAAATGAGTTCCGCGCTTGCGCGCACGCCCGCCTCTGGCGCTGTCATCAAGTAAGCTTTCATGGCGGCCGGAATTTCCGCCGGCTTATCGCTAACGCCGTTCAGCGAGAATGCACCCGGAGAGACCAGGATCAGGCCACGCACCCGGTCCGGGTTGATAGCTGCAAATTTCCAGGCGGCAAGCCCGCCTAGTGAGTTTCCGGCAATAAACGCGCTTTTTATGTCGAGCGCAGACATCAGATCGCCGATAAAGGCCGCGCGTTCATCCGGCGCATAGCGTTCGTTTGGGTCAGGTCCTGTCAGGCCGTGACCAAGAAGGTCATATCGAATGACGCGGTAGCGGTCTTTCAAATGCGCGGCCCAGCCATCCCATGTTTCCAGGCTGTGCGTGAACCCGTGAACCAGCAAAACCACCGGCGCGGTCGAAGCCCCCTCCTCGCGGACGCGGACGCGTGCGCCGCTGATATCGACGAACCGGTCTTCCGTCTTGACATACGTGCTCTCCAGTGTCTCGGCGGGCACGCCCCCTGCTGCGCGCAAATAAAAGATCGTCCCAGTCACGGCGCCAATAAGAAGCAGCCCCGCCAATAGGCCGAAGAATTTCTTCACCACCGAACTCCCTGTGAAATCTGCCACGCGCGGGAGCATCCGTGCTCCCGCCTTGTTTTGATTGCCCGGTTAGCGTCTAGAACGCAACTTCGATGGTTGCAAATACCTGTCGTGGATTACCGTAGAATGTCGTCAATACACCAGTTAGGCCAAGTGGATCATTGCCGAAAGCGGGTTGCGATGTGACGAAATCATATCCTGCAACAATGTACTCCTTATCGAGAAGATTCGTACCATGAACGCTGAACCGGTATTTGCCGCTGTCCGGCGTCCAGTTTAGCCCAGCATTGAATAGAAAGAAGCCAGGTTGATCGAGCGGCGATACATAGTTGAACTGGTTTGTTTCGCTTCGGTAAGAAAACGATGTGTAGATATTCGCTGCACCATCCGTGCCGAAAACCCGGGTCGGCTTTGTGTAAGACATCTGACCGAAACCTGTGATTTCAGGTGTATTCTGGAACACAGCCAGATCAGAAACATCGGCGCCTGTTTCTCCGGTAAACTCATCAAAGTCTGCGTTGATGTAACCAAGCGCGTATTGGAAATCGAGCGAGTCTCCATCATAGGCGAGATCGCGGGCTAAACCCAGCACGCCTTCCCACTCAACGCCATAGAGTGTCGCCGAAGCTGCGTTAGTGGTCACGCCGGCGAAGTTCTCGGAGATCCCGTCATTGTCAGCGTCAATGCCGATAGAACCGGGAATTTGGACATTGGTGTAATTGCTATAGAAAACGGCCAGGTTGGACGTAAAGCGCCCATTGGCGAGACTTGCTTTCCAGCCGGCCTCATAGGTGGTTATTTCTTCTGGCTCAAACAGAATGAATTCCCGTTCATCGTCGAGATCGCGCACGCCATTCGTTCCCAAACCGACGCCATTATCATTCAGGTCCGGCGCTGCGGTTGTCGCCCCACGCGGGTCAAAACCGCCGCCCTTGAAGCCTTCCGCATAAGAAACGTAAAACGAGTGATCTGGGGTGGCTTGCCAGGTAATGCTGGCGCGCGGATCGAACTCGGTGAACTTTGCACTGCCTTCAAAATTAGGCGTCGTTGAAAATGCAATAATCTCAATCGGCGGGACCGGACCGCCGAATGCGGGCGACTGACCATCAAGCGCCCGGCGCTGAATTTGCGCCGTGCGTTCATCGCTGGTGTACCGGCCCCCAAGTTCAATACTAATGGTGTCGGTAAGATCATAGGTGAAATTCCCGAATACCGACCAGGTTTTGGTATTCACGTCGCCGAAGGTGAAGGAATTGAAAACCGTCGTCGTATCCGGGATCAGGTCGAGGCCGATAAACACAGGTGTTGACGTGCCAAGAAGCGCGTCAAACTCATTCGATGCGTTTGCGTCAAGATAGTAAAAGCCAACAAGGCCGTTTAGACGGTCGCCCTCGTACAATATCTGAAACTCTTCGCTGAACTGATCGTTTTCGTAGATTACCGGCACGTCCAGATCGACCAGCGGAAGGCTGTCAAAATCAATCGGAGAGCGGGTTTCATCATCCCG
>JBCBSY010000295.1:0-3304 GCA_039818925.1 Pseudomonadota bacterium
AATGCGGCTGTCGTTCGCGGCGAGGCGCTGGTCAAGAAAGTATTCTATCTGGCCTTGGCGGCAATGGCCATTAAGCTCTTGTTTTTCTAGGATAAGTTTTCCAGAGGCGTTATGCCGCCATTTTCCACAGGCCGCCCCCTTTGACAGCTTGTCGCAGGCGCGGCAGACAGTGCGCGCATATTCGCCCAAGCGGCGTTAACGCCGCCCGGGCGCTCACAACCAGTTTGTTCGCCAGCCTATCTCAAAGAGGTACTCCCATGGAAATCCATGACGTTCGCGCGCATCGCTCGAAAGACAATCTGAAGCGCGAAGACCAGCTCGCCTGGAAAATTGCCGACGTCGCTGCCGATCCGGTCGAAGTTGATGCCGAAGCGACAGACATGATCATCAACCGGATCATCGACAACGCATCGGTCGGGATTGCATCGCTCAATCGGGGGCCGATTAAATCAGCGCGAGCGATGGCGAATGCGCATATGCGATCGGGGGGCGCGACTTTGTTCGGCTTGCCCGCCGAGCATACGGTGTGTGCGGAATGGGCGGCATGGGCCAACGGCACGGCAGTGCGTGAGCTTGATTTTCACGACACGTTTCTGGCGGCCGACTATTCCCATCCCGGTGACAACATCCCGCCGGTGTTGGCGGTTGCTCAGCAATGCGGGAAGGATGGTCGCGACCTTCTTCGCGGCATCGCTACAGGTTACGAAATTCAGGTGAATCTGGTGAAGGCGATCTGTCTGCATGAGCATAAAATCGACCACATCGCGCATATCGGGCCGTCGGCGTCCGCGGCTGTTGGAACGCTCCTTGGTCTCGACACGGAGGTTATCTATCAATCCGTGCAGCAGGGTTTGCACACCACGGTAACCACGCGCCAGTCGCGCAAAGGCGAAATTTCCACCTGGAAAGCCTTTGCGCCGGCTTATGCAGGAAAGCTCGCCATTGAGGCCGTGGACCGGTGCATGCGCGGCGAAGGCGCGCCGAGTCCGATCTATGAAGGCGAAGACTCAGTGATTTCGTTTATCCTGAACGGGCGCACCGCGCGTGATCGCGGCGAGAGCCCTTATGAGCCAACCTATCATGTGCCGCTGCCGGGCAAGGGCGAAGCAAAGCGCGCCATTCTTGAGACTTATACCAAGGAGCATTCCGCAGAGTATCAGTCACAGGCGCTGATCGATCTGGCGTTCCGTATGGGCAAGAAAATCGATGATTTCGACAAGGTGAAATCTATCGTTCTACACACCTCGCATCACACCCATTATGTGATCGGCACCGGCGCCGGCGACCCGCAGAAAATGGACCCCAAGGCGTCCCGCGAAACGCTCGATCATTCGATCATGTATATTTTTGCGGTCGCGCTACAGGATGGCGAATGGCACCATGTTCGTTCCTATGCGCCGGAACGCGCCCAGCGGCCGGACACTGTGCGCTTGTGGCACAAGATCTCGACCATCGAAGATCCGGAATGGACGCGTCGATACCACTCCCACGACCCGAACGAGAAAGCCTTCGGCGCGCGCGTGGTCATCACCATGGAGGACGGCTCCGTTATTGAGGATGAGCTTGGCATCGCCAATGCACACCCCTTTGGCGCACGACCATTTGGGCGCGATGAGTATATCCAGAAGTTCCGCACGCTCACGGAGGATATTCTCGACAAATCGGAAAGCGAACGGTTCCTCGATCTGGTTCAGCAACTGCCGACGCTTTCGTCCGATCAGGTGAAGCTGCTGAATCCCGTCGCGCCGACGGGCTATCTGGTGGAGAATGAGCGGCAGGGGATTTTTTAGTTTGAGAAACCGTATGTCGCCATTGAAGCAGTTTCTGACAGCCAGCGGCGCGGCAATGCTGATTGCTGCGTGTGGTCCCGCGTCGCCGGACTCGGATGGCGCTTCCAACCCGGAACGACCCTTTGAACTTACTCAGGGTGAGACAGAAATCAGCGGCCGCACCGCAGACGGCGTTGATTATTTCGGGACACTGTATTTTGGTGGTTTACCCACGGAAGCCCCGTTAATCCATCTGTTTCATCAGGGCGGCAGTAATGGTCGGGGAGAATATGCCCCGCTGACCGGATGGCTGAACGAGAATGGGTATCGCGCGATTGCATGGGATCTTCGCTCCGGCGGCGACCTCTTCGGCGAAAACAACCGAACAGTTGATAGTCTCGGCGATGCCGACGATGGATTTTGCGCCGCCTACGCGGAAGTTGAAGATATTGCCAAGCTAAGCAGTTCACTGGCCGGGAATGCGCCCGTCATCGTCTGGGGTTCAAGCTACTCTGGCGCTCTGGTGTTTCAGGCAGCGGCGAAATATTCGGAGAAAATTGATGCCGTGATTGCATTTTCGCCAGCCTCCGGCGGGCCGCTTGCAGACTGTCGGGCTCGGGATTATCTAGCTGGTCTACAGGCGCCGGCGCTTGTCTTGCGACCGGCTTCTGAAATGGAGCGCGAGAGTTCCTTGGAACAGCGTGACATATTCGAAAGCGCCGGCGTTGAATTTCTTGTGATTGAAAATGGCGTCCACGGATCGTCCATGCTGGTCGATGAACGAACAGAAAATGATATGTCTGAACCCCGCGCAAGTGTTTTGCAGTGGCTTGATGCTCAGACAGGAAAAGGAAACTGAAATGCTGGCATACTCAACCATTGGCACGAATAACATGGAACGTGCGCGAAAATTCTATGATGCGCTTTTCGCGGAGCTTGGGGCGAAGCCGCTTTTCGAGCGCCCCGATGGCGGCTTTGTCGGTTACGGCGTTGCGCCGGGCCAGCCCATGTTCGGACTCGCCAAGCCCTATGACGGTGGTGAAGCAAATCCAGGCAATGGAAACATGGTTGCAATTGCTGCGAAAAATCCAGAACAGGTGAAGTCTCTATACGACAAAGCCATGGAGCTTGGTGCGACGTGTGAAGGCGAGGCTGGTCCGCGGCTGAACGGCATGGCGTCTTGCGGTTATGTCCGCGATCCGGACGGCAACAAGCTCAATTTCTTCTGCATGGGAAGTTGAACGAGGAAAGGCGGGCGAATGACGCAAGCAGCGATAGAAACTACGTTGGAACGTTGGCATGCAATGATTGCATCGCGCGATCTTGAGGCGCTGCATGAAATTATCAGACCTGACGCAGTTTTTCGTTCGCCGGTCGCCCATACCCCTTATGAGGGGCGCGACGCGCTGGTGCTGGCGCTGGACGGCGCGCTGGAGGCATGGCCGGCCGCGCGGGACGCCCTTGTCGCGCGCTCCAGCGTCCTGGCCCTGCGGCCTGCGCTGGAGCAGGCGGCGACGGACCACGCCGCCGCGGGG
>JBCBSY010000296.1:0-3301 GCA_039818925.1 Pseudomonadota bacterium
CAGGTCGGAATATGTCCGGTGGTGACCGACGTCGATCACATTGCCGTCCTGATTGGCGATGATCGTCGCCACGCGGACCAGTTGGCCGGGCATGTCGAGGAGCTGCACCCTCAGGCGGGCGAGCCGTCCGTTTCGCGCCAGATCACGCATCAAAATCATCGACAACAACCGCGCGTCGATATTGCCACCGCACAAAACCAGCCCGACGGTCCTCCCGTGGAAGCGTTCCGGGTCGGCGAGAATAGCGGCGAGGCCGGCGGCCCCGGCGCCTTCGACAAGAAGTTTTTGTTCCATCATCAGCATGGAGAGCGCGCGCTCCAAAATGCGCTCGTCCACCAGCACGATGTCATCGACGGTCTGGCGGACGATTTTGCGGGTCAGCTGACCCGCTTCCTTGACGGCGATGCCTTCCGCCAGGGTGTTCCCGCCAGTGGCGCGGGCGCCGCCTTCTATGGCGTTTTGCATTGACGGGAATAGCTCTGTCTGTACGCCAATGATTTCCGTTTTCGGCGCCATATCCCTGATTGCAAGGCCCATCCCGGCAATCAGCCCCCCGCCGCCGATCGGGATGAGCATGGCGTCAAAGCCGGGTCCGTCTTCAATCATTTCAACGGCGATAGAGCCCTGTCCGGCGATCACATCGGCATCGTCAAAGGGGTGAACGAAAACAAGGTTGCGTTCTTTTTGAAGCGCCGCCGCCGTCGCCTGACACTCGTCGAAATCATGACCGGCCAACACAACCTCTGCGCCAAGTGCGCGGGTCTGACGCACTTTCACGTCCGGCGTCGTCACCGGCATGACGATTACTGCGGGAACGCCCAGCGCATCTGCATGACGGGCGAGCCCTTGCGCGTGATTGCCGGCGGAAGCGGCGATGACGCCACGCTTGCGGTCCGTCTCGCTCATTTGCATGAGCTTGTTGAGCGCGCCCCGCTCCTTGAAGGCGCCGGTGTATTGAAGATTTTCCAGTTTCAGCCAGAGATCGGCGCCGGTCAGCGCCGACAGTTTGCGTGCGTGGACCAGGGGCGTGCGCTTGATCCGTCCGGCGATCCGGTCGGCGGCGGCGCGCACATCACTTGCCTCCAGCGCTGTATCTGGCCTTGTCTCAGGCGGGTGGGCGGTGTCCATGGTCAGGCTCATCGTTCGACGCTATCCATAGCGCTGGTTTTGCAGCGCAACAGCTCTGCCGGGTTTTGGCGTAATTATTCAAAAAGGTCCAGATTGGAAGTGGAAAATTATAATCCATCCCCTGTTTTTGACAGCCTCAGCCGCGAAGATGGCGCCCCGTTCTATGATGTGGTGTCGCCGGCGGCGTTTCCGAAGCATCTTCTTCGCTATCGCAATCAACGCTGGGCGGAAAAGACCGGCCTGGAGGGGCTCAGCGAGGCGGACTGGATTCGCCATTTCGGCGCATTTGACCCCCTGCCGGACAATCTCAAATCGCCCCTGGCGATCCGCTATCACGGTCATCAGTTCCGCAGTTACAATCCCGATATCGGCGATGGTCGCGGCTTTTTGTTTGCGCAAATGCGCGACGATCAAAACCGGCTTCTCGATCTCGGCACGAAAGGCTCTGGCCAGACGCCTTACTCACGGTTCGGCGATGGGCGGCTGACCCTGAAGGGCGGCATGCGCGAAATACTGGCGACCGAGATGCTGGAGGCGCTGGGCGTTTACACCTCCAAGACCTTCAGCCTTATCGAAACGGGCGAAGCGCTCAGCCGCAATGACGAACCGTCGCCGACACGCTCTGCGGTGATGGTGCGGCTTTCGCATTCGCATGTGCGCTTTGGCGCCTTTCAGCGGCTTGCCTATGAACAGGATGATGAAGCGATAAAAACGCTCGTCGATTACTGTATCGCGCATTTTTATCCTCAATTAAAACCGCTGGATGATGCGGGGCGCGTCCCCGCCTTCTTCGCCGGCGTCGTCGAAAACACCGCACGGCTTGTTGCACAGTGGATGGCCGCCGGCTTTGTCCATGGTGTTCTGAATACGGACAATATGAATGTGACGGGTGAAAGTTTCGACTATGGCCCGTGGCGCTTTGCACCGATTGCCGATCCCGGGTTCACCGCCGCCTATTTTGACCAGACGGGACTTTACGCCTTTGGCCGGCAGGCCGAAGCTGGCGCCTGGAACCTGGCGCAGCTGGGCGGCGCCTTGTCGCGCATTGCGCCGGTCGAAATGCTGAACGAGACGCTGCGAACATTCTCCGGGCATTATGAAACCGCCATGGCCGATGCGTTTTTTGCAAGATTAGGACTGAAGCGAAGCGGCGATGCGGACTTTGCATTTGTCGCGGATTTCCTGAAATGGATGACCGAAACCGGCGCACCCTATGAACAGGTGTTCTTTGACTGGTTTTGCGGCAAGCCGTCGGAAGCGCGCGCGGACGCCAGCCCTATCGCTGAACTCTATGGACAGGAAAAGTTTGCGCGTTCGCGCGCAGCGCTCATCGATTTTTCGCCTGAGAATCCTGAAAGGCTCGCAAGCCGCTATTTTGCGAACAAGAAGCCCTGCACGATGCTGATCGATGAAGTCGAAGCCATCTGGTCGCCGATCGCCGAAGACGATGACTGGTCAGTGTTTGAGGCGAAGTTGGGCGAGATTGCAGCTATGCGCGAGGCTTATGGTTTCGAGGCTTCCATTTATCGGCCCTTGTCTAAAACAGAATAGGCCGCGACAATTACGTTGGGAGGGCGTTATGAAAAGACTGCTTTCAGGTTTTGGTTTTGTTTTGCTTGCGGGCTGTTTGCCAACGGCGCAGCCCAATCAGATCATTGTTGACGGGGAAGCGTCACTGGAGTTTGAGCCGGAAATTTTTTCGCTGACGGGCGCCATTCGCGCGCGCAGCGACACCCAAGCTGGCGCCCTCGCAGAGATCTCGGACACGCTTGCGTCTATCAGAGATACAATGCCGAACCTCGAAGGGCTGACTCATCTAACAATTGACGCAGCCAGTGCAGCGCTCACGCCGATACAAAATCCAGAGTGCATGGAGAACAGAAGATACAATGATGAAGAACAGTGCCCCATCGAAGGATATTTCGGTTCCATCGGCCTTAGTCTTGAAGGTTCGCCGGCAAATCTTTCAGGACAGGCGCTTTCACTATTATCGGAGCTAGGCGCGGAAAGCGTATCGCTCTCAGGCTACTCGCTTGTGGATCGCGAAAGCGCCCAAAAAGACGCGCTTGACGCTGCTGTCAGGGATGCGCGCGGTAAAGCGGATAATATAGCACAGGCCGCGGCCGCGACGGTCATTGGGCCGATCAGGGTCCAGTATGGGGAAGGTTTTCCT
>JBCBSY010000297.1:0-3294 GCA_039818925.1 Pseudomonadota bacterium
GCTCTGGCCAGTGGACCCGGACGCTCCTGTCCAGCGCTCCACCAGAAGACACCCATATTCTTCACGGCGAATGCTGTTTTCACCTGCTTTCGAGCCGTCCTGATTGAAGACTTCCCATTCGCCGATCCAGAAATCGAAGGCGCGATATTCCAGTGCATCGCATGGATTCTGCCGGGCGTTCTGCTGTGGTTGCTGTCCTGCGCTATCAGCGGTTTGCGCGGAAGCCTGCGCCGCGATGAACATCGTGGCGGCGGCATATAAAACTCTTCTCATAACGAAAGCCCCTTCACATCTAGTCAGCGGATTTAACGGCCACGCCCAGATTGGGCTCAATCGCAAATGCGATGGACGGAAGATCTGCGGCGATGAGGCGAGCCGATTATTGACCGACGCGGGGAAGCGCTTATGGTGCGCCGCGTCATGAGGAAGGAATAGGCGCCAATGGCGGATGTGGCGGTCATCGGAGCACAATGGGGCGACGAGGGCAAAGGCAAGATTGTCGACTGGCTTTCAGCCCGCGCAGATGTGGTTGTTCGCTTTCAGGGCGGGCACAATGCCGGCCATACGCTGGTCATCGAAGGCGCTGTTTATAAGCTCTCGCTGTTACCGTCGGGCGTAGTGCGAAAGGGGTGCATCGGCGTTATTGGCTCAGGCGTTGTCGTCGATCCTTTTGCGCTGATCGCGGAAATCGACCGCATCTGCAAGCAAGGCATTGAGGTGACGCCCGAAACGCTGATGATTGCGGAGAACGCCACGCTGATTCTGCCGGTGCATCAGGAACTTGACGCCCTGCGCGAGGGCGCCGCGGCAGGCGTGAAAATCGGCACCACAAAGCGCGGTATCGGCCCGGCCTATGAAGACAAGGCCGGGCGGCGCGGTTTGCGCGTTATCGATCTTGCAGATCCTTCCAGCCTGCGGTCAAAAATTGAAAACCTTCTTGTTCACCACAACGCGCTGCGCCGTGGTTACGGCGTTGACGACATTGATGCGGGCGCCTTGTTTGAACAGCTGATCGAGATCGCGCCCAAAGTGACACCCTTCATCCGGCCGGTCTGGCGCGAGCTTGATCGCGCGCGCAAAAACGGAAAACGCATTCTATTTGAGGGCGCACAAGGCGTGCTGCTCGATGTGGATCACGGCACTTATCCGTATGTCACGTCATCGAACACCGTCGCCGGTCAGGCCGCCACGGGCTCCGGTCTTGGTCCGCGCGCGGTCAATTATGTGCTTGGCATCGTAAAGGCCTATACCACGCGGGTTGGAGAAGGACCTTTTCCGACTGAACTTCAGGACGAGATTGGCCAGCGTCTCGGCGAGCGCGGCCATGAGTTCGGCACCGTCACGGGACGCCAGCGCCGCTGCGGCTGGTTTGACGCCTGTCTTGTGCGCCAGTCCCTGAAGATCGCGGGTGTTGACGGCATTGCGCTGACCAAGCTCGACGTGCTGGACGGGCTGGAAGAGATCAAGGTTTGCACCGGTTACGAGATTAATGGCGAGCATCTCGACTACCTGCCGGCGGGGGCCGAGCTTCAGGCTGCTGCGAAGCCGGTCTATGAAACGATGGCGGGCTGGTCGGGTTCGACCGAGCGTGCGCGCTCCTGGGCGGACCTCCCAGCCCAGGCCGTAAAATATGTCCGGCGGGTTGAGGAGTTGATTGAAACGCCCGTGGCGCTGGTCTCCACCAGCCCCGAACGCGACGATGTCATTTTGATGCGTGACCCGTTTCAGGGTTAATCCGCGGACAGTCGCGCGAAGGTGATGTCAACGGCCGTGGCGCGGCGCGCGTGATTGTGTAAGTTTCACATCCTGGAGTGAAGTTATGATCAGGCGCGTAAAGAACTTTGTTTTTCCAGCTGTGATGGTTGCCGGGGTGGCTGCTTTTTCGCTGACGGGGCGCACTGCGGCGACGAGCGCCGACTATGCGCTTGATCAGGAGCCGGAGGTCATCGCCGTCACTTTCTCTTCGGCCTGGTGTTCGTCCTGCAAAATTCTGGAGCCCCGTCTCAGCGATGTCATTCCCGATTTCGCCAACAAGCCGGTAAAATTTGTAAAGCTCGACTTCACCTTCGGGCAACGTGGAGAGCTTGAGACAAAGGCGCAAGCGGAAGGCCTCGCGGAGATATATCCGCGTTTTAAAGGCGCTACCGGTTTTACGTTGCTGGTTGATCGCGACACCGGCGAAATTATTGACAATCTGACGATTAGCCACTCCAAGCCTGCGATGCGGGCGGCCCTTGCGCAGGCGCTCGCGCTCGCAGCGCAATCCGAGCGCCCGGCGAGCGAATAGCTTCATTTTTATACGGATCAAGTGTGTCTCGCCGCGGGGCGGCGGACCCCCAAAGCCTGGCAATCGCGTGATCAAAGCAAGCGCAACAAGTCGTAATCTTCTTCGATTTTGCTTGCGGTTTTTTGGATTTTGAGTCACCATCTCACTGTTCCGAGGGGCGTCCCGCCTGTCGCCATTGGACGACAGCTTGTGCGACGCGCACCTTTATTCAAGGCGGCATGAAAAGCACGTTTCATACCGTTTTTGAGAAGCAATGCGCGCCAGGAAGCTTGGGCAAATGGGACTGAGAAGGACCCTTTGAACCTGATCCGGGTCATGCCGGCGCAGGAACGGAGCCGCTGCGGGCCTTTAACACCTCTCGAGCAGGGGGAAGGCCCATGGTCGATTTTCTCATTGCTGGAGTTCCGAAAGCTTAAGCGGCGATGAGAGAACCGACTTCAACAAAGTTGCGTTTTGACGATTCGGAAGGCCGCTATACGCTCATGCGTATGCGAGTTTTTGTGTTGTCTGCGCTTTCGATTATCCTTTTGACTGCTGGCGGGGCTCCTCAAACAAGCGGCGCCGAGGTCAACGATGGCGCAAGCGGAGACGGGACGCGCCATTGTGCAGTGCAGACCTTTCGCAATGCTGACTATGTCGTCTGCCGGTTCGATCCCGCGCAACAAGACATACGTTTATTTCTGAACAATCAGGACGGCAAACCCTTTGGTCATTTCAACTGGGTGAAAGAGAGCCTGGCGAGTAAAGGCGAAGACCTTCTCTTCGCCATGAATGCAGGCATGTATCACGAAGACCGCATGCCGGTCGGGCTCTATATTGAAGGCGGAGAGACGCTGGCGCCGCTAAACAACAATGACGGGCCTGGCAATTTTCATCTGAAACCCAACGGGATTTTTTACGTGGCGCCGGATGGCCGCGCATATATCGAAGAAACGGAAACCTTTCTGCGGATCAAACAGCCGCCGCCACGCTACGCCACGCAGTCGGGGCCGATGCTGTTGATTGGC
>JBCBSY010000298.1:0-3293 GCA_039818925.1 Pseudomonadota bacterium
GTCATCACGGTTGAAGAAGCAAAGTCGCTTGAAACCGAGCTTGACGTTGTCGAAGGCATGCAGTTCGACCGCGGTTACCTGTCGCCTTACTTCATCACCAATGCTGACAAGATGGTGGCGGAGCTCGAAGATCCGTTCATCCTGCTGCACGAGAAAAAACTCTCAAATCTGCAGTCGATGCTGCCACTTCTTGAGTCTGTTGTTCAGTCGAGCCGTCCGCTGCTGATCATTGCAGAAGACGTCGAGGGCGAAGCATTGGCGACCCTCGTGGTCAACAAGTTGCGCGGCGGCCTGAAAATTGCGGCCGTGAAAGCGCCGGGCTTCGGCGATCGCCGCAAAGCGATGCTCGAAGACATTGCGGTTCTCACGGGTGGTCAGGTCATTTCCGAAGACCTCGGCATCAAGCTCGAAAATGTCACGCTCGACATGCTTGGCACAGCCAAGAAAGTGTCGATCAACAAAGACGACACCACGATCGTCGACGGCGCGGGCGAGAAGTCGGATATCGAAGGCCGCACCTCACAGATCCGCAAGCAGATCGAAGATACGACATCTGACTATGACCGTGAAAAACTGCAGGAACGTCTGGCGAAACTTGCCGGCGGCGTTGCGGTGATCAAGGTTGGCGGCGCCACCGAAATCGAAGTGAAGGAACGCAAAGACCGCGTTGATGACGCGCTCAATGCAACCCGCGCAGCGGTTGAGGAAGGCATTGTTCCCGGCGGCGGCACGGCGCTTCTTTATGCGTCGAAAGCGCTTGACGGTCTTTCCGGCGAAAATCCGGATCAGGACGCCGGCGTCAATATCGTTCGCAAAGCCCTGCAGTCGCCGATCCGCCAGATCGTCGCTAACGCAGGCGGCGAAGGGTCCATCGTCGTTGGCAAGTTGCTTGAGCAAGACGACTTTAAGTTCGGCTTCAATGCACAGACCGACGAGTATGGCGATCTCATCGCGACCGGCATCGTCGATCCAGCCAAAGTCGTGCGCACCGCGTTGCAAGATGCAGCTTCCGTCGCCGGCCTTCTGATCACGACCGAAGCCATGGTCGCAGAAGCGCCGAAGAAAGACGGCGGCGGCGCCCCGGCCATGCCTGACATGGGCGGCATGGGCGGCATGGGCGGCATGATGTAATCGCCCCTGGCGATCACATCTAAAAGCCGTCCATTCTTTAAGAACCGACGGATCGGACAACATCCGATCCTGAGGTGCGGCATGATGTAATCGCCCAAGATAGCTTTAGTTGCTTAATGGAAAGGCGGCTCTTTGGAGCCGCCTTTTTTTCAGGACCTTCCCGAAAGTTTTCGCAAGGGCGCAATGGCTTTCACGACCGCCTGACGGTCCGACTTCGACAAATCAGCCACTTGCCGCGCTAACGCATCGAGCCTTTTGCGGCGCGCCGTGCCGAAAACCGATTTTCCCTTCGCCGTGATAGAGATGAGTTGGTTGCGCCGGTCGTCTGGATTTGTTTGGCGCTTGACCATATCATCCGCCTCGAGCTCCTGAATGAGCTTTGTCATTGTCGGCCGGCTGACCTGCTCGACGGCTGCAAGCGTTTTCAGTGTTGCTGTTCCGCCAAAGGCAAGAACAGAGAGTACGGACAATTTCGGGGCGCTTAAACCTGCTTCAGCATCCTGCTTCCGCAAGACTCTGAGCAGGTGAATGGCTGCAGAGTGCAGCTCATCGGCAATTTCCAGATTTGACGCCTGGTCGGTTTTCACTTGACTTCTCTTTTTTCATTCTATTAGTTAGTCTAACTAACTAATTTGGAGCCACGGAAATGAACCCTGTTTTCCTGATTGCAGTTGGAGCCATTGTCATGTCTACACCCGTTCACAGCCAGAATATAAACGCTTCCATAGAAGCTGGAGCTCAAGCAGAGAACCGGATTGGGCTTGGTCCCGTCAACCAGGTCGCTGTTCCAACTCAAGATTTGGACAAGGCAAAAAGTTTCTACAACGGAATTCTTGGCTTGCCGCTGCTTTTTGAAAGCGGCGGCATGGCGTTTTTTGACGCAGGCTCTCTTCGCCTTATGGCCGGCCCACCGGAAACCGCGGACAAACCAGTCAGCGGCGGCGCCATCTATTTTCATACAGAGGACATTCGCAAATCAACGGCGCTATTGATCGAAGATGGTGTTCAAGTTCTGGACGGCCCCGAAATCGTTCAGAAGACAGGTGATCAGGAACTATGGCTGCAGTTCTTCCGCGATCCCGACGGGAACTTGCTGGCCTTGATGGGATTTGTAGCAAGGCGCAGTGATACGACATCTGGCTAAGCAAAAGCGATGATAAGGGGGCGCTTTTGCCCCGGAAACGCGTCTTCCAAAAATTCAGTCCAGATTTCCCGTAATTAGGTAGCCAAAGACCACCACCGGCAGTGCATTATTCATTCCGTGTAATATGACCGCCCATAAGAATCCGTAGCGCATTCGCGTGTAAGTATAAAAAACAGCTGCGATTATTTGCGGAAGGATGATTAAGGGTACGAATATCCCGTGCTCTTCCCAACTGAAGTTTGTGTATCTCTCTAAGTGAGAATAACCGAAATAGACAATTGAAATCCAAAAAATAAAGGTGAAGCCTTTTCGCCAAACAAGAGCAAGCGCGTTCAGTAAGGGCTTTGCGTTGAGAATAGCATAGACGATAACGCCAGCCCCGATCGCGGCGGCAAAGCGCATTGGCGCGGTCTCGTCATATAATCCCTCACGCAGTCCGCGCGTTCCTTCGGTAAACGCGCTGATCACAAGATATGTGATAGCGGCGGCGGAAAGGCTGCCTGTCCACGCCTTCATCCGAAAATGCGCGCGATAAGCGCTTTCCTCTATGAAAGGAACAATCAGGCCGCCGACCAAAATCAATTGCCAATTCGGCCAATCGAGATTGCCAATCGCATTTTCAAGCGGCGCGACAACGCCCAAGGCTTCAAAAACATAAAACGACAGAACCGCCAGAATGGCGAAAAACATCTTCAGTATTAACAGCGGAAAGAGTGCAATCAGCGCTGAAGCAGCCGTCTCTTCAGGCCAGTCATATCGGGGTCGAAAAAGAAATCCGCCAACGGATTTCAACTGTCGCCAATAATAATCTGGCCTTACGACATCGCGTAGACGCGCCATATTCTAACCCCTGCTGAACAGCATCAAGCGCCGATTTTGACAAAGCGCTACAGAAAGCTTATTTATCTTGATATCAAGATACTTTTCTTAAAGCTAAATGTCAAAACCCGTACTCAAAACCGCCTCAAGGACGAATCAGCAAGACTTTGTTGAGCAGCTGATCGCCGACTGGCGTGTC
>JBCBSY010000299.1:0-3282 GCA_039818925.1 Pseudomonadota bacterium
CCGGGCGCTTCCTCCAGACCGACCCCATCGGCTATGGCGACGGCATGAACCTCTATGCCTATGTCGGGAATGACCCGGTCAATATGGTCGATCCGACGTTAGGTTTTGGTGCATTTTTGGTACATTTTTTCATGTGATTGTCTGAGAAACGGTGAGACGTCGTGAGGCAGCGCCCTCCACCATCCTGGATTAAGCGGTAACCCCAAAATATTATGCAAAGGGCGCCGCGCACATCATAGCCTGGTGATTGTCGTTCTCTCTGCTGAAATCCATAGTCAAACAGGGCGTCGACGGATAACCATAATGGTCTTTAGGGGAGATGGTGCGAACAATGGCGATGTCTGATAAGCTCAAGCAAAATCTGCGGCTTCCGGCCATCGCTGCGCCGATGTTTCTGATTTCGGGACCGGAGATGGTGATCGCGGCGTGCAAGGCCGGAGTGATCGGCTGTTTCCCGGCGCCGAATGCGCGAACCATCGACGTCCTGGATGATTGGCTGCACACCATCAACACGGAGCTGGCGGACGACCCGAATGCGGCGGGTTACGCGGTGAACCTGGTGGTGCATCGCTCCAACCAGCGGCTCGATGCGGACATGGCGGCGGTCCTGAAACACAAACCCCCGCTGGTGATTACCGCCCTTGGCAGCCCGCGCGAGGTCGTTGACCAGATCCACAGCTATGGCGGGCTGGTTTTCGCCGATGTGAATTCCTTACGCTTTGCAAGAAAAGCCGCAGAGAGCGGCGTCGACGGGCTGGTGCTGGTGGCGGCGGGCGCCGGTGGTCATACCGGCGCGGTGTCGGGTTTTGCCTTTGTTGAGGAGGTGCGCCGGTTCTGGAGCGGGCCGCTGGTGCTGGGCGGCGCCATTTCGACCGGGCGGGGGGTGCGCGCCGCGGAAGTGTTGGGCGCGGACTTCGCCTATCTTGGCTCCGCACTTATTCCCTGTACGGAGAGTATGGCGCCGCCCGCCTATAAGGAGATGGTGGTCGCCGCCGGCGCGGAGGATATTGTCCAGTCAAAAGGGATCACCGGCGTCGCCGCCAACTGGCTGCGACAGAGCCTCGTCAATGCGGGCTATGATCCCGACAACATGCCGAAAGATAAGAAAATCGACTTTTCAAACGCGCAGGATGACGCAAAGGCGTGGAAAAATGTCTGGTCCGCCGGGCAGGGGGTCGGCGCGGTTGCCTCCATCGCGCCCATGGCGGACATCATTGATCGTATTTGCGCCGAATATGATGAGGCGGTCGCCATGGCTGATTTCAGGTCTGATGTCAGGCCCGACACTCGGCGCTGAGCGCGTTGTCTTAATGCGCAAGCTGTAAGGACGGGCAGACGCCGCCGTGTTGACGCGCTATCATTACGCCATCGCAGAAAGGGAGAGCCACGTGATTCCAGCCGCTGAACACAAGCGAAAAGCCTATCGGGAGAGCGGCTGGTGGGGAGAGGCGACGCTTGGGCGGATGTTTCAACAGAACGTCGCCGCGCATCCGGACCGGCTTGCGCTTACGGACCCGCCAAATCGGGCGGATTTTTGCTTTGGCGATCCGCTCCGGCTGACCTACCGGGACCTGGCGGCGGAGATTGACCGGATTGCCGGCGCGCTGGCCGCGCAAGCGATTGGCAAAGACGATATACTGATCGTGCAGTTGCCGAATATCAGTGAACTGACCGCGCTTTATTTTGCCTGTGCGGAAATTGGCGCGGTGATCAGTCCGATTGCAGTTCAATATCGCGAGCATGAGCTGCGATCGCTCTTGCAGTTCGTCACACCGAAGGCGTTCATTTGCGCAACGAAAGTAAAGAGCGCCGATCATCTTGCTGTGGCGCGCGCCGTGTTGCCGCGCGAGACCCAGCTGATGACCTTCGGGCCGAGCGCGCCCGATGACCTTGTTGATCTTTCGACGGCGCCGCCCGCGCTCGACCGGCTTGCCCAGGCGCGCCAGTCGCTGGACGTGAACGCCGATGACATCTTCACGATTTGCTGGACATCCGGCACGACCGGCGCACCGAAGGGCGTGCCGCGAAGCCACAACCACTGGGCAGCGATCGGACCGGTGACCCACAGCGCTGCGCAATTGCGCGATGGCGATGTAATTTTGAACCCGTTTCCGATGATCAACATGGCCAGCATTGGCGGCGTGATCATGAGCTGGCTGCAATCGGCCGGTACCCTGGCCTTGCATCACCCGTTCGACCTTCCGGTGTTTTTGCGGCAGATCAATGAAGAAAAGCCGGCCTTCACGCTCGCGCCGCCGGCGATCCTGAACATGATCCTGAATGATGAGCGCCTTGCGGCCAGCATCGATTTTTCGAGTGTGCGCGCGATCGGATCGGGCTCGGCGCCGCTCGCACCAGCAATGGTCAAGGGGTTTCAGGATCGATACGGGATCGCGATCGTCAACTTGTTCGGCTCAAACGAAGGGATGTCGCTCGCCAGCGGTTCTGGCGATGTGCCGGACCCTGAGCATCGGGCGTCTTTTTTTCCCGCGACCGCGCGCTATCCATCGCTTTACGGCGCCGATGGCGGTCACTTGAAATTACGCCTTGTCGACGCGGAATCCGGCGATGAAATTACAGGCATGGCCACCGTGGGGGAGTTGGAAATATCGGGCCCGACGGTTTTTGAGGGCTATTTCAACGCGCCAGATGAAACCGCCGCATCGTTCCGGCCGGACGGCTACTTTCGGACCGGCGATCTTTTTGAATATGCCGAAGACGGACGGTTTTTGAAGTTTGTCGGCCGCAGCAAGGATCTCATTATGCGCGGCGGCGTCAATATCGCGCCGGAGGAAATCGACCAGTTGCTTGGCGGCCATCCGAAGCTGGCGGAGGCGTACGCCTTTTCGATCCCGGATGAAGTGATGGGCGAGAGAATTGGTCTCGCTATCGTTCCCAAGCCCGGCGAAGAGATTACGCTCGATGATATCACGGGCTATCTGAAAGAACTGGGCGTTGCGGTGTTCAAGCTGCCGGAAAAACTGTTCAATATTGGCCCGCTGCCGCGCAATGCGTTGAACAAGGTCTTGCGCCACGAGGTGCGTGCGCGTGCGCTGGAAACAAAAAACGGAGATGCCGCCGATGGCTAAGACAGATGTTTTTGTATTGGGCGGCGCGCAAACTGATTTCGCTGTCAATTATGACCGCAACGGTAAAGAGATATTCGACCTCTTTCGCGAGGTGACGGAGGCTGCGCTGGCGGCGACGAACGTCGAACCGGGCGAAATTGAAACCGCGCATGTCGGCAATTTCGTCGGCGAGTTATTCACAGGGCAGGGCCAG
>JBCBSY010000300.1:0-3271 GCA_039818925.1 Pseudomonadota bacterium
AGGAACGGGTCAGGCAGGCATTTGCAGAAATTGCGCGCCGCTCGCCCGAACGCTGCATTACTGTCAGCGCACTTGGCGACGTTGACAGCGTTGAGAAGCGAATTCGAACCGCCATTGCTGGCCGTCTGCCGCATCTTTTCTCGGCCTAAGGCGCGATCTTCCAAAGTCGCCTTATACCTCTTAAACACTTGACTGATGGAAAGCCCACTTCTTCACCCGCGCATGCGCGCCAACCTGATCGGCCTCGATGAAATCGAGGCTGCTTTACGCACGACGATGCAGGACGGGGCGCTGACGCATGGTTGGATTATCGCGGGGCCGGAAGGGGTCGGCAAGGCGACACTTGCCTACCGGCTGGCTCGCGGCCTCCTTGAGCCGTCATCGCTTATTTCGCCGGACAGTTTTGACATGCCCGAAACGGTGCGTGCCTTCCGGTTGATCGCATCGGAAGCGCATCCTGATCTTTTTGTTGCATCGAGGCTGTGGGACGAGAAGAAAAACAAATATCAGGCTGAGATAACCGTCGAGACAATTCGAAAACTGACAGCGTTTTTGAACCGGACAGCATCGGGCGGCGGCGCGCGCGTTGCAATCGTCGACACAGCCGATCAGATGAACCGGAATGCCTCAAATGCATTGTTGAAGGCGCTGGAGGAGCCGCCCGAAAGCGCCGTTCTTTTTTTGCTGTCGTCCGCACCAGGCCGCTTGCTGCCAACAATCCGCTCGCGGTGCCGCCGTATTGATATCCCGCTGGTGAGAAACGATCGCATTGAAAAGTTTCTCGTTGCAGAAGGCGTCGACGCCAAACAGGTCAGCAACATTGCCGCTCATGCGCGGGGGCGCCCTGGCTACGCCTTGACCTTGGCGATCAATGATGGTGCAGAAACGATCCGGCTGGCGATGGCGTTTTTGAACGCCGCACAACGCGGCGAGAGTTTGTCTTCAATAACAAGCGGCGTCACCGGGAAAGCCAATGATGGGCGATGGCCCATTTTTCGCGACACAATTTTGACGTCGCTCAGCGACGCGGCGCGTATGGCGGCGACTAATGGCGCTGCTGCCGGATTTGAAAACGCAACCCCCTCAGCCCTTCTTGAAGCGTGGCAAAAACTATCGACCCTTGCATCGCGCGGGGAAGCACTCAACCTCGACCGCGCACAACTAATAGAAGCCATGGGGTTCGACCTGCGCACAACGCTACGGGAAGAGGCGGCCTAACGCATGCTTGTGGACAGTCACGTAAATTTGCATTCAGAAAAGTATGAGGACGATCTGGATGAGATTATCCAACGCGCCCGTGAAAACGGCGTTGCGGCTATGCTGACCATTTCAGATCAACTCTCATCAACCGAAGCGATATCAAGAATCGCCGCGGCGGATCCGTTGATTTGGCGCAGTGTTGGCGTGCATCCGCACCACGCGAAGGATTACGAAGCATTGGACGACGCCACTCTGGTATCAATGGCGACGGACCCAGACGTTATCGGACTCGGTGAGTGCGGCCTTGACTTTTACTATGAGTATTCCGACCGCACAGCACAGGAAAAGGTGTTTCGCTCGCATATTCTCGCAGCGCAGACGACAGGCTTGCCGCTGATTATTCATACCCGCGACGCGGATGCGCAAATGCAAGACATGTTAAAAGCAACTCATAGGGAAGGGGGTTTTACGCCCCTCCTTCATTGTTACACTGGAGGGCCGGCGCTCGCGGAAGCTGCGCTTTCTCTCGGCGGCTATATTTCTTTTTCCGGCATTATTACGTTCAAAAACGCCGAAGACGTAAGGCGTATCGCGGACCAAACACCATTAGACCGGCTGATTATTGAAACCGATTGCCCTTATCTGGCGCCTGTTCCCATGCGGGGCCGTCGAAATGAACCGGCTTATGTAGTGCACGTCGCTCAAAAGCTTGCCGAAATAAAAGGGGTAAGTTCTGACGATATGGCGAAAATTACGACCGACAACTTTTTCCGGCTGTTTTCCAAAGCTATTGATCCGAGACCAAATTGATGAACGGCAGGTTGCGTGTAACAATTCTTGGGTCAGGATCGTCTGGCGGTGTTCCACGGGTTGGCGGCGCCGATGGCGAAGGCGAGTGGGGCGCTTGCGATCCTGGCGAGCCAAAGAATCGGCGGTCGCGTTGCTCAATACTTGTTCAGCGCGAGCATCCTGAACATGGGTTTATGCCGGACAAGGTGACATCGGTGCTGGTGGATACGTCACCGGACATGCGCATGCAGTTGCTGGCGGCAAAATGCAGCCGCCTTGATGCTGTCCTCTTTACACATGATCACGCAGATCAGACCCACGGGATTGACGATTTGCGCGTCCTGGCGTTGCAAATGCGCCAGCGCATCCCCGTCTATATCGATGACGAAACAGCCGGCGGTCTTTTATCGCGCTTTCGGTATTGCTTTGAACAAGCGGAGGGGAGCCTCTATCCGCCAATTCTCGACAAGATTGATATGCCGCTCTGCGGAGAGAAATTCGTCATTGAGGGACCAAGCGGTCCGATTCCGGTACAGTCCTTTCTGCAGTATCACGGCGGCGTTAATTCTCTGGGCTTTCGGTTCGGTGATATCGCTTATTCAAGCGATGTTGTTGGATTTCCTCAACAGAGTTTTGAGGCTTTGGCGGGCACGCAGACCTGGATTGTCGATGCACTCCAGTACAAGCCCCACAAAACACATGCACATCTTGACCTGACATTG
This sequence comes from Pseudomonadota bacterium, assembly GCA_039818925.1. Classification (GTDB taxonomy): domain Bacteria; phylum Pseudomonadota; class Alphaproteobacteria; order Caulobacterales; family Parvularculaceae; genus Hyphococcus. Next base: position 2,712 of record JBCBSY010000300.1, read on the forward strand.
GAGTGGCTCGCACGAGTAAAGCCCAATATTGGTATACTGACGAATTTACATGTTTCGATGGACTATCAAACGCTGAAAAACTCTCTACCGCCTTCCATTGAGCCCGCCTATGACGGGATGATGATTTACGGCCCTACCGGAGAATGACGCGCTAAAACAGTGGAGACGAAAGGATTTTGAGTCTATGCTGGGCGTTGCATATCGCGATCCGCACCGTTGGAAAATATGGCGAGCTCATCGCAGTTTCGCCTTAAAATCGGCGAGTGGGCGTGACAACTTCCACGCGACGGGTTGGGAGCCACGGACATGACGTTGAAGTATGATATGCCGAGAACAGATCTGCGTGATCACGTTCGTGCATATTATTACTTTTCAACGGAAACGGCATCCATCCAGCCCCTATGCGCCGAGATGGGCAATATCCGAATTCTTTTGAGCGGCCGCGGATTTCTGCATACGCCTGACGGTATCAAACGCCCAATCGACTCCGCATTTCTGCTGGGGCCGACGATGGGCGCCTATTGCATGGAGGCTGAACCGGGAACGCGCGTATTCGGCAT
>JBCBSY010000301.1:0-3269 GCA_039818925.1 Pseudomonadota bacterium
CTCTGTTTTTGTTCTGGCCCGTCAATCGCTGGGTTATGGCGACTTTTGCTGATGCGATATCAAGACGCAAACCCACCACCGGCCGGCGCGTGCTCGCCGCAGGGCTGAAAATGATCGCCCGCGCGGTCCCGGGCGTGATCGGTGGTTGGTTTGCGTCTTGATATCGCATCAGCAAAAGTCGCCATAACCCAGCGATTGACGGGCCAGAACAAAAACAGAGACACGCCAAACGCCAAGGTGATGGCCGCAATTGCAGAGCCCAACTGTTCACGCGTGCGTTTTTCCTGAGCCCATTCAGCGAAGTATCGGCCCGTTTTATCGCCGACATCGCCTGCCGCCGAAAATGCGGAAGACCAAAGCGCAGGCGATAGCAGAGAGGCGCCACGGCTGAACAAGCGCTCATAAAGAGATTGCACGCGTTCATTCGCGATGTCAGCGAGCAATTGGTTGGATTCGGCAATGTTTGCATTGATCCGGACGCGTTGGCTGTTGGCGCGCGCGAGATCTTCATTCAACGCGGCACGTTGCTCCGCTAGCTCTGCCGTTTCGGGCGGGTCACCCTCGCCCGGCGATGGCCCAAGCGCACTCAACTGATCGCGAACCGTATTTAATTCCTGATCGACGCCGGACAGGCGCTGCCGCGCTTCCTGGCGCAATTCCCGCAGACGGGCCTCTGCCGCTATAACGTCGGTGTCAGGATCGGCGATGGCGGATCGCAGCGCAGAAATCTCTTCCGTGGTTGCTTCGATTTGCGCCATGCGGTCTTCCTGCGCCGTCACAAGAGACGTCATAACCAACAAGGCGGCAAACGATATCAGGAGAAACCGAAACACACTCAAAGCCATTTCATGATCCTGAAGAGAACAAGCAACGCCACGGAGATAAACGTGCAAGCCAGCGTCACGAGCCAGAACGCAGCAGGAAAGTCGACGCCTGGCATACCGCCGACATTGATCCCGAACAGCCCCGTCAAAAAGCCCAGCGGTAAAAAAATCGCGGCGACGATCGACAGCACCATCATGTTACGATTCATTTCTTCTGCGCGCCGGTCCGTGAGCTGATCTTGAAGCACCATGGCGCGCTCGCGCGCGGCGTCGATGTCTTCAGTCATGCGCGTCACCCGATCCGCCACCTCGCGCAGCTCCGATTTCGCGCCGGCGTCGAAAAGGCCGGATTCGTCATTTGCAAGACGGTTGAGCGCGTCACGCTGGGGCGCAATGAAGCGGCGGAAATAGACTGCGGCTTGTCTTGTGTCTGCAAGCTGCGCACGCAAACCATGCCCCCCTTCTTCGAGAATAGCGGCCTCCAGACTGTCGACTTCTTCTTCCAATTCCAGCACATAAGGGTCCGCACGATTGGCGAGCTTCGCTGCGATGCGTGAAACCAGCGCGCCAGTGTGATCAACTTTAATTCCATTATTAATGTCGGCGCGTACATCCTGCGCGGCTTTCAAGCGGCGGCGTCGGGTGCTGACAAGCATTGTCTCGCTGACCCAGAGTCGAATCGACACCATATCTTCGGGTTGCGCGCCTTCATTCAGATTAACACCGCGCAGATTGACAACCACTCCGTGATCAAATCCGGAAACACGCGGGCGGGTTTCTCCCGCCAGCAACGCCGAAGACGCCGCATAGGGAATATCAGGCTGCGATCTGATCCATTTTCGCGCTTCCTCATTGAGCATATTGAGATGGAGCCAGATGAAATCATAGTCGCTTTTCGCGGCGACGATTTCCTCCCAGCGCATTTCCGTCGCTCCACCCTCTTTGAATCCAAAGCCAAACACAAAGGGCGGACCTGAGTCAGAATCGCCTATGGCAGGAGCTGTGGTGGCGTAATTCATCACGCAGCAACCTTATAGAATTTTTTGGCCTGTTTTCGCCCAGTCATCGAGAAACGCCTTCAGTCCCTTGTCGGTCAAGGGATGTTTCACCAAAGACTTCAGGACCGCCGGCGGAACGGTCGCCACATCAGCGCCGGCAATTGCAGACTCTTTCACATGGTTTGCCGAGCGAATTGAGGCGGCGAGTATTTCCGTACGGAAATCATAGTTGTCATAGATTACTCGAATTTCGCGGATCAGCTCCATGCCGTCGATGTTGATATCGTCGAGCCGGCCAATAAAAGGGGAAATAAATGTCGCGCCTGCTTTCGCCGCGAGCAGCGCCTGGTTTGCTGAAAAGCACAATGTAACATTGGTTTTGATCCCCTCGCCGCTAAGTGCTTTGCAGGCAATGAGGCCGTCGAGGGTAAGCGGCAGCTTTACGGTCACATTGTCGGCGATTTTCGCCAGAGATTGGCCTTCGGATATCATCTTGTCCGCCTGGGTCGCGGTCACCTCAGCGCTAACCGGCCCTGGTGTCAGCGCGCAGATTTCCGCTGTCACTTCACGGATGTCACGACCGGACTTCATAATCAGGCTGGGATTTGTCGTAACCCCATCCACCAACCCAGTCGGCAACAGATCGCGGATTTCGGCGATTTCGGCGGTATCGACAAAGAATTTCATCGGAAAGCTTTCATATTATTGGCGGTTTTGGCGATTGTCGCCCCTTTTAGCCCGGAGTCGGGCCCGAAGCGATAGACCGTTTTCGCCAGTCGCATGTCTGTAGTTTCGGCATAGTTTTTCTATTCGATTGTCCAGAAATTCCGGGCTTTTCTCACCATGACGAGAGGCCGCGCCGAAAGGGGCTTGTGTTCGGCGCCGGAGGTTGGAATATGACTTTCAGAAATGCGCGGCGCGGCCTCCAAAAGGGCCGGGACGCGCTTGTTTTTACTGGCGGTTTCGCCAAGCTGAGCGGTCCATGGCGCGGCTTGCCGCTGAATAGGTTTGATGTATGACGAAAATCTCACCGCAATCCCTTTCGGTCGTCGTCCGCTTTGCCGGCGACTCCGGAGACGGGGTGCAGCTCCTCGGCTCGCAATTCGCCGAATCGACGGCGCTCGCAGGTTCCGATTTTTCAACTTTCCCTGATTTCCCTGCGGAGATACGCGCGCCCGTCGGCACGACGTTTGGCGTTTCGGCTTTCCAGATCAATCTCGGCGCCCGACGGATATCGACCGCAGGAGACCAGCCGGACGTTTTAGTCGCGTTGAACCCTGCCGCGCTGAAAGTGAACCTGCCACTCCTCCAGAAAGGCGCGCTGATCATCCTCAACACTGACGCGTTCAATGATCGGAATTTTTCAAAGGCGAATATCGCAGCTGATCCGCGCCAGACAGGCGAGCTTGATGACTTTCAGGTAGTCGAGATCGCAATATCCACACAG
>JBCBSY010000302.1:0-3266 GCA_039818925.1 Pseudomonadota bacterium
GTTTATCAAGGCACAATTCCGCCCGACGCCGCCTGGGTTGTTGGTTTTTAAATCCTCGCGGATCTTATTTTGATTTCTTGCGCGGATTTAAAAACCAACAACCCAGGCGGCGTCGGGCGGAATTGTGCCTTGATAAACATCTTCCCAGGCCTTTTTGACAGCCTCGGCCCCGTCCTCACGGCGAATGATCAGCCAGTCGCGGCTTTTCAAGGCGGTCTCTTTCCAGAAGGCGAAAGACTGTTTTTCAAAGGCGCCGGGCCCCCATTCCTGGGCGCGCTTTTGAATATGCCCGGGAGCGAAAAACATGGCGCTCCGTTCCCGGATGAAATCCGACCCCATGGCGTTTGCATCATAATGGGTGACGCCGACATTCGACGTATATTTCATGTTTGGTCCGAGCGCCTTGTGCAGCTTGCCCAGAAGTTCACCATTGCCGGACATGTCGATAATGACCGCCGGCGTTTCCAGGTCGATCTTGTCCAGCGTGTCATAAGTGAAAACGTCGGCATAAAGGCCAAGTCCCTTTACGGCCGACCTGTTGCGCTTTGAGGTCAGGCCAACAAGTCGTGGCGCGTTTGCATCGCCAGCAATGGTGTAGGCTGTGCCGATTGCTGTTTTTGACGACGCGCTCGGGATAATCACCTGCTGCGCGTCGAACCAGCTGTTGTCCTTCATAAAGTCATACAGGCAATAGGATGTTGCGTAGAGCGGCAGCAAGACCATGCGATCATCATCGGTGTCTTTGTCATAGTCGGGTTCGGCCTTGACGCGCGTATAAGCATTATAAACCGGCGGCAGTTCGGCTCTGTGCGACGCCCCGTCAAAAAACCTCACGGCGCTGACTTTCTTTGGCGTCATCACCAGGTGACTGGCCATGGGAAAATATCCGTAAATCCGGTCGCCAACGGGCACATCGGGGTGCTTGGAGGCGACGATGTCGGCGAAGCCCCAGACCGGAATGATGCCGTCGCCATCATTTTCGACCGGAAAAAATTTCCAGTAGCCGATACGCTCACCAACTACGCCATACGTGACATTGTTGGCGGTCAGCGCAAAGCGATCGACTTTGGCGAGAACGTCACCCTCGCCGAGGGGCGGCGTCGCTCGTGTTTGAATGCGGGTCTCTTCAAGCTTGTTCTTGCGAACAATAAATTCGGTGATAGTTGTCATCGTCGCCCTTGGATCACTCTATTATTTGTCGCATTCAGGCTAGCACATCGGCACGCAAAGGTTGAGCGCTGTTCTCAGTTGCGCCGCCTTTAAGGCGAAATTCAAGTTCAAGACTGCATTCGGTGCACAGTTATCTGCGTAAGGGGCGGCGGGGCTTATAACCGGGCATGTCGAATTTGAGCGAACGATCACTGCGCCCTTACCGGACGTCTTCCATCTCCACCGGATAGCGCGGTGCAAAGTCGTCGCGCGCAAGGGTCATGCGAATGGTGTCGACATCGGCGTTGCGGCCGCGCGAGAAGGTTTTGACGATCTCGCCGGTCCTGCGAAACCCGAGCTTTTCAAGTACGCGGGCCGACGCCGGGTTGTCATGGAAATATCCAGCGGTCATGGTTTGCGCTTTGAGTCGGTTAAAAGCGTATATCAGGATCGCTGTCGCAGCTCTTGTTGCAACGCCTTTTCCACGGGCGTCCCTGCCGACCCAATATCCAAGCTCAAAGGTCTCATGCGCGGTCGGCATCACGCCCGTGCAAGCAACAAGCGTGTCGTCAGCATAAGCGCCAAAGCGATACTCTTCCCCGGTCTGGGCTTCGTTTATACTGCGTTCGATGAATTCGATTGCGTTTTCAAGGGTGTATGGGAAGGGCAATCGCGATGTCTGGCGCGCCAGGGTTTTGTCATTGCACAAATAGGCAAGCCGTTCCGCGTCGGAACGCGCGAGCGGACGGAGGATCAGACCGGTGGTTTTTATCATCAGCAAAACCTCAAACAAAAAAGGCGCCCCGGGGCGCCTTCCTTGACATTGGTTTCACATTGCCGACGCCTTAAGCGCCGACAGGGGCGCAATTAATTATCACCCGGGATGACGGATACAAAATTCTTGCGGCCGCGCTTTTCGGCAAACTGAACCTTGCCGACCGTGAGTGCAAACAGCGTATGGTCTTTGCCCATGCCGACATTCTCGCCGGGATGATATTTCGTGCCGCGCTGGCGCACGATGATGTTGCCTGGAATGACGCCTTCACCGCCGAATTTTTTCACGCCAAGACGGCGTCCGGCAGAGTCGCGTCCGTTGCGGGAGGAACCGCCTGCTTTTTTGTGCGCCATGTCTTACTCCTTTTCGCCTTTGGCGAGTTCTTTCGCTTGATCTACCCAGCCTTCGCGTTCGATCCGGCCTTTGAAAGACAGCTTTTCGTCAAACTCTTCAATTTCTTTCGGTCCCCACGCCGCAATCTGCGCAAAGGACGTAACGCCAGCGTCATGCAATTTCTGCTCAAGCACCGGGCCGACGCCGGAAAGCTTCTTCAAATCGTCAGCGCCGACTGTATCGGTTGCTTTCGCTTTGGGCTCTTCTTTCTTTTCAGCCTTGGGCTTGGCTTTCTTTGCAGCCGGTTTCGGCTTTGCGCCGTCGGTCAGGATGTCTGTAACCTTCAAGACGGTGAGGTGCTGGCGGTGACCGGCTTTGCGGCGGTAATTCTGACGGCGGCGTTTTTTGAAGACGATGATTTTCTTGTTGCGCTTCTGCTCGAGGATCTCAGCGGCGACAGAGGCGCCATCCACAACCGGCGCGCCGACAGTTACGTCGGCGCCGTCGCCAAGCATCAGCACATCGTCAAGCGTTATGACGTCGCCAGCTTCGCCTGGCAGGCGCTCAACCTTCAAAATATCGTCTTTGGAAACGCGGTATTGTTTACCGCCAGTCTTCACGACTGCGTACATAATCGACTCCGCTGGGCGTCTGTTTTCGCGCTCCAGTGTCCTTTTTCGCCCCGGTTTCTATCGCCCGGTTGTTATAAGAAGCGGCTCTCTAGCGGTGCGACCTGTCTCCGTCAAGCGGAAACAGGCCCGAAACCTAACAAAATTGCGGATTTCACGGTCTAGAATCAGCCGTGAGCTAAATCCCGATAAGGGGCTGAAGCAGGCGATAGAAAGGGTTGGAGAACTTCAATCGGCCTTCATCGGCAACCAGCGAAATGCACGCCTCTCCGTGATCGTCAATAATCGGTTGGTGGCTGCAGCTCTCGTCTTCGCCGTGCAGGTCGCCGCGAACATAACCCTTAGAGCCGACATGGTAACCGCCCTGGAGGATCAGGGTC
>JBCBSY010000303.1:0-3261 GCA_039818925.1 Pseudomonadota bacterium
CAATTGAAGCCCTGGCGCTGATAAACTTATTGAATACGTCAGATTCCGAAAGTTCACCTGAAAAATCTTTAGCATTGCTTCGCCGTTGCTCGGCCACCGAAGAGTACGCATGCTCGGAAGAGTTGTCGGCGCTTAATCAAATCTTGAAGCTGGCTGAGTTCAGTCGCTCTCTCAATTAATAAAGGAATGTATTAGCTAGTGTCTGTGCAATAAAATTCGTTTAAGCCGCCGCTTCCGACTCCAGCCGATCCATCAGCGCATCGACGCCGTTTGAGGCGACGAAAGACGAAAACTCCTCGCGCTTGACCAGCATGATCGAAACGCCGGAGACAATGATATCGATGGCCTTGCGCTCGCCGGACCGAAGCTTGCGCACGCGCCAGTCAACCATGATCGGCGCGCCTTCCTTGCGGTCGAAGCGTGTGCGGACAATAACATCGCGCGCGCCTAGTTCCTTGGCTTCGACGACCTCCAGCGGTTTGCCAACAATATCCTGGAACTGTTCCGCGTAGAGTTTGGTCAGGTATTGCGGAAAAACGGCGTCATAGCGCGCGAGCTGATCATCGTTCATGGATTTGCGCGTCTCGCCAATCATGAATTTGCCTATGACGTCCAGCGCCATGCCGTCGGCCAGCACCTGCCGAAAGTTCTCCAGCTGCTCATCTTCGCTTGTGTCGCCAGTCAGCGCTGTCGTGGCGTCCGCGGTGAGTTGCTTGGCGAAGTCGACGGCGCCGTCAATGGCGGTGACTTCGGCCGCTTCTGCGGGGTCATCCGTCTCCTGCGCGACGGCGGGAACAGCGGAAGCGGCGGCGATGAGTGCAGCGAAAATGCGAACGCGGGACAAGAACATGGATTGGACCCCTGAAGAAGTATCTGCGCGGGCAGGCGCGGTTGCGAAGCGTTCACACAATACGGGCCGATTAAGGCAAAATTCCAGCAACAGCGCCCAAGTCAGGGAAAAGCACAATGACAAATCCGTTAGCATACGGTGCAAGGACTTCCGACGAGATGGAGTATTTTGTCATTAAGAATATGAAATCTATGGGAAAATTGATCTACTTCTAGTTTCTAGCAGGAGCATGTTTTTCGTCATAGCGGAAGGCGGCGGGCAGAACGATAAGGGTGCAGATCAGGGTGAAAGCAATCGCGATTGACAATAGCTCGCCCATCGAAGCGGTGCCCCGATGCGGCGACAACATCAGGCTGCCGAATGAGGCGACGGTGGTCAGCGCCGAGAACAGAACGGCCCGAGGCGTCGAGGTGCCGTAGACCTGTTCTCCCGCCTTATCTGTTCATTGCGCATCACGAGGTGAATGCCGCTATCGACCCCGATCCCGATAAGCAGCGGGAGGACGATGACGTTGGCGTAATTGAACGGAATGTTGAGCAGCACCCCTGTGGCTGAGGTAAGCACCGCAGCCAGCGCGAGCGGGAACAGCATCAACAAAACGGTGCGCAAGCGCCGTGTCAGGAGCCAGAGAAAAATTGCGATACTGGCGAAGGCGATGGCGGTCGCCTGCAGCATCGCGGCGGAGATCGTCTCACCCGCCTTTCGCGCCTGATAGGCGCCGCCTGCGAGATTGGGGATCACGGCCTCAACATCCTTGACGAATTCGTCGAGCGCGCGGAAATCCCTGACATCGGCCTTGGGTAAAATGTCCACGCGCCATTTTCCGTCGGCGCTCAAAAAACGATCACGCAGTGCCGGCGGCAAGGTCTCTATTTCAACATAGTCAGCGTTGAGCCCGGACCTCAGTTGAGAAATCAGCTGTGGCCAGAACGCAAAAACATTTTCCTGCAACCGCGCCTGCGCATCGGGATCGGCCTCCAGCCGTGATAAAGCCGATGCAAGCTGTGCCGCAGGGCCTGTGTCATAGGCGGCGTCGAGGCGGGCTTTTAGGTCTTCAATACCGTCGCTGGCGTCCGGCCCGGTTTCAGACCCGGCTTCTGCATCGAGCGCAAAAACAAGCGTCCCGGCGCCGAAATCGATCAATTCCAGCTTCTCATCCTGCGCCTCCGGCACGTAGTTGGGGAGCAAACGAACCGCATCTACTGTTTCGAGAGCGCGGGCGGTTTGCGCTGTTGCAATGGCGTCGTCTTGGGTGTCCGCCAGATAGCTAAGCCGGTAGGGCGCGGTTTCGGGATCGTCAAATAACAGGTTGAAGCCCTGGACCGATGGTGCGTTGGGGTTTCTAAGCGCCATCTGATCCGCATCGAAGCGAACTTGCGGCATCAAAAAGAGCGCGCCCACGCCGAACAGGATTGTCGCGGCGGCGATCGGTCCGGAATGTCGGCTAATCCAATTGAAAAAACCACGCACGCGGCCGGACGCACGTCGCTGCGGTTTTGTTCTGAAGAGCGCCAGGGCGGCGGGCGCGAAAGTCACCGTGACAAGAAACGCAATAATAACGCCCGCACCGGCAATAACGCCAAGCTGGGCGATGCCGTCAAATTTAGTCGGTACGAAAGAAAGAAACGCGAGCGCTGTGGTTGGGGCCGCCAGCGCAAGCGCTGGACCGACTTCATGAATCGCGCGCCTTAGGGCGCTGATATTGTCGCGGCCTGCCGCGCGATGCTCTTGAATGTGCAACAGGAGGTGAATGGCGAAGTCGAGACCGAGCCCGACCAGCAAGACTGTGAAGGCGACGGAAACAAGGTTCAACTCGCCGATAGCGAAGGCCGCGAAAGCAGACGTCAGCGTCAGGGTGATAATCAGCGAAAGCAGGGTGAGCGCCGCCATCCCCGCCGAACGATAACACATCAGCAACAGGAACGTGACGAGGATGAAGGACAAAAGGAAGGAGAGCCCGATACCTGTGGTGACCGCCTCCAATTCTTCAAGGCGCAGCGTCGGGTCGCCGGTGATGTAAATCTCGACCCGCCCGCCATAGGATTCATTGAGCCTTTCCGCTTCAGCACGCAGGGCGTTCACCGCTGCTTTCGCCGGTTGCAGCCGGGCAAAATCAAGCACGGGCGTTGCATAAACGAGGCGTGTGTGAATTTGCGTGTCTGCGGTTTCATCATCGAGCGCGCCCATCCACGAAAACGGCCGGCGCTGGCCCTCAAGGCTTGCTTCGGACACTGCCGCTAGTTCCGCATAAAGGTCCTGCAATGTGTCCTGGCCGAGGTCCGACCGTTCGGCGAGTTCATCAGTTTCGTCCAGCGTTGTGAACAGCGTGCCGATGGTCGGGCTTTTGATCAGCGTTTCAATCAGGCCCGCCGCGCGCGACAGTTGCGTCAGCCGGGCTTCGAGTTCGCTTT
>JBCBSY010000304.1:0-3256 GCA_039818925.1 Pseudomonadota bacterium
GTTCATAGGTCAGCATGGCGCAGGTACCGTCATTGAGGACGAACCAGATGCGGGTGTCGGGCTGGCGCTGCACCGCAATCAGTTTGACACCGGCATCGAGAACGGTGGGGTGAAAACGGCTGATTTCCGACGACGAATAATCCTGCGCATCGATGGTGTAGGACAGGTCATACGCACGCTTGCCCGAGCGCTGCACGAACACCGCGGATCGATCGATCTTGACCGCCTGCACGTCGGCGGTCACCGCTTCTGCAAATTTTTCGGCGTCTGAAAAGCCATCATACGCGCCTTCCTCTGCTTTGGCGCGAAGCATCGCCGCGTAGCGCGCGCCGATGGCGGGATCCATGTACCCTTCTTCAAGAACGTCCGCGAAATCGCGCGCTGTTGTACGCGCCTCCTCCGCGGTGATCGGCGCCTGCGCCCACGCGGAAAAAGACGACAATAAGAACGCTATGGGCCCCAATAACCGAATCACTGCGATGCTCCTCTATTATTTCTAATCGTAATAATAGAGGAGGCGCCGAATTTCAACCAGTCCGTTCGCCGCGCGGTAAACTCCGCTCACCGTAATTACTTTTCGGATGCGGCCTTAAAGCCCTCTCGCGCGGTCAGCCGCGCCCACCACTTTCCAACATTCGGCGTCATCGCCTCCTCGATGTTGAGCGTGTTCGCAAGATAGAGCGCATAGCCGACGCAGATATCCGCCATGGTGAACCGGCCGGCACAGAGATAGTCACGATCAACCAACGCCGCTTCCACCGACCGCCAGCGGCCAAGAAACCACTTGCGATAGTCTTCTGCGACCTGTGGCTGACGGCGCTCCTCCGGCTCCAGCGCCGTGTAGCGTAGCACCAGGGTTTGCGGGAATGTCAGCGTCGCATCCGAGCGGTGAAGCCAGTTCAGATAATCACCATACGCCGCTTCTTCAGGCTGAACGGCAAGCGGCGTGGGCCCGTATTTCACACCAAGATATTCGCAAATTCCGGCGCTCTCTGTCATCGTCACGCCGCCGTCAATCAGGCAGGGCACCGTCCCCAGCGGATTGATCTCTTTATACGTTTTGTCGAACACCCGCGGCGGGAAAGGCAGCGTCACCAGTTCGTAATCAAGCCCCAACTCCTCCAGCGCCCATACGCAGCGCAAGGATCGCGCACCCTGGCAATGATAAAGTTTCATGTCTCAACCCTTCGAATTCCAAAAAGCCTCTGCTCGTTGATGGAGCACGCTGCAAAACCTGTATGGTTTTTATTCTGAATGGAATATCGTCAAACACATGACCAACGCACTTTCCTTTGACGCAACTCGCCTGCCCTCGCCGCACCTGAATGACAGTCACGAAAGCTGGCGCGAAACAGTGCGGCGCTTTGTCGAACGCGAAATTACGCCTCATGTGGATGAATGGGATGAGGCCGGCGCCTTTCCGCGCGAATTACATGTAAAGGCCGCCGAAGCCGGATTGATCGGTCTTGGCTTTGATGAAAAATATGGCGGCGTTCGTGAAGGCGTCGATGTCTTCCATACCCTCATCGCCACGGAAGAACTCGCACGCGCTGGCGCCGGCGGTCTTGTCGCCGGGCTGATGACCCACGGCATCGGCCTGCCGCCGATCATGGCGCTCGGCTCCGAGGCGCTCAAGGCCCGCGTCGCTCCGCCGGTATTGGCCGGCGAGAAATTGATTGCACTGTGCGTGACAGAACCGTCGGGTGGTTCTGACGTCGCGAACCTTCGCACCAAGGCGGCGCGCAAGGGCGATGTCTTTATTGTCAACGGCGAGAAAACCTTCATCACCACCGGGTGCCGCGCGGATTATCTGACCGTCGCCGTGCGCACGGGCGGAGACGGCGCCGGCGGCCTTTCTTTTCTTCTCATCGAAGCAGACCGGCCTGGCGTATCCCGAACCCGCCTCAAAAAAATGGGTTGGTGGATGTCCGACACCGCAAGCATTCATTTTGACGATGTCGCTGTACCGGAAGACAACCTGATCGGTCAGGAGAACGCGGGTTTTGCGGGCATCGTCGCCAATTTCAACATGGAACGACTGTCGATGGCGGCGCAATCGGTCGCCTTTGCCCGTGTCTGCATCGAAGAGGCGTCGGCTTGGGCGCGGGACCGGAAGACCTTTGGCAAACCGCTGTCAAAACATCAGGTGATCCGCCACAAGTTCGCGGAAATGGTGCGCATGACCAATGCGTCCGCCGCCTATCTCGATCACTGCGCGTGGCGGGTCATGAAGGGACACACCCCGGTCGCCGAGCTGTCTTTGCTGAAAGTTCAGGCGACGCGGACCATGGAGTTTTGCGCACGCGAAGCCATGCAGATTCTGGGCGGCGCCGGCTATATGCGCGGATCGCGCACGGAACGCATTTATCGCGAAGTGCGCGTGATGGCGATTGGCGGCGGCTCTGAAGAGATCATGAACGATCTCGCCGCGCGTCAAATAGGTTTGTAGCGCGCAAAGAAAAACCCCGCCGCGGGGGATGCGACAGGGTCTTTCAAGTTAATCAATCTGGCGCTGTTTTACGAAACCAGTTTGCGGCGTTTGCGGCCGGCGAACCCGAAACCGGCAACGCCTGCGAGGAACAACCACGCAGCGGCCGGCAGCGGCACATCGGGAATGTCGCCGAAATTCAAGCCGACGACTGCCGCGATATCAGGCGTGCCCTGATCGCGTCCGACAAATAACGGGTTATTCGCAGCATCACCGACCAGTACGCCGAGGAGCGCAAGATCAAACCCCCAAATCGTGACTTCTTCATCTCTGCCATCGCCGTCAATATCGATGTCGTCGATAAAGGCCAGCAACACGCCAAGAACAGAGTCCGGCGGACTGGGTTGGGGATCGAGTTGTGCTGCCGCAAGCGAAAGTGCAGTTGTCGGGCTATCGGACTGGTTGAATACTTCAAAAATCAGCAGATCGCAGCCTGCATAATCAGCAGCGTTGGCTGGGCCGGTGTCGGGATCCGCCGATGCAATACAACTTCCGGCGCCATTTACAATCGGGCTTGCAAACAAAAGCGACAACACGTCATCGTCCGCCGTTCCATTATTGATCAATTCGTAATTTGAATTGAGATCAAAACCTTCAACTTCATCAATTGGGTCGCCGGGCGTCAGGCCGGATAACGATCCGCCAGCAGCAAGTGTCGCCTCCTGAACGCCGTTGCTGTCGTCAAAATCAACCCCGCCGAGCGTCATCGGCGCGGCGTGGGCCGTGGCGCCAAGAGCAAAGCCCAGGCCTACTAAGGTAGCAGCGAAT
>JBCBSY010000305.1:0-3241 GCA_039818925.1 Pseudomonadota bacterium
CTATATGGACTATGTCGCCGTCAAAAGCTTTGCGCCGGATGGATCGGCGATCGGTGAAGAGCTGTTTGTCGGCCTATTTACGGCGGAGGCCTATAACCGTCCAATTGCGGATATTCCATGGATCCGGGCCAAGGTTGATGCGGTTCTGGAAAAGACCGCCTTCACCCCCGGGGGACACAACGAAAAAGCGCTGATCAATATTCTGGAATCCTATCCACGCGATGAGCTTTTCCAGATCGACATCGAAACGCTGACTGACATCAGTCTTGGCATGTTGAGGCTGTTCAAACGGCCGCGCGTCAAACTGTTCCTGCGGCGCGATCGTTTCGACCGCTTCATCTCTGCTCTTTTGTTCGTGCCGCGCGACCGGTTTAACTCCGACATTCGCGAGCGCACCGGACAGCTTCTCGCGGATACTTTTGAGGGCCGCGTTCATTCCTTTGCGCCGTCTTTTGGCGACGCTTCGCTGGTGCGGGTGCACTATATCATCGGTATAAAGTCCGGCGCGCCCGAAGGGCCGGGCCTGACTGAACTGACCCGGCAAATTCGCGAGCTTTGCCGAACCTGGAATGACGGCCTCCTCGACGCCATGCGCAGCAGCCATGACGGTGCAACGCCAACCGCGCTTTATGCGAAATATGAGAGAGCCTTTGAGGCCGGCTACCGCGAGCGCACGCAACCTCGAGAGAGCCTTGCGGACATTGCCGCCCTTGAGAAACTCTCCTCCGCGCCGATGGTGGTGCGCGCCTATCGGAAGGCGAAAGACGGCGACAAGCGCGTGCGCCTGAAAATCTACAAGCGCGGCGAACCGATGACTCTGTCAACGCTGATCCCGACGATTGAAAATCTCGGGCTCAACGTCCTGCAGGAAGCCAGCCACCAAGTCACGCCGAGCGGCAATGGGACGGAGACGTTCTGGATTCACGACTTCAATACGGAACAGGCGAGCGGCCAGCCGGTGGCTCTAAACGATGTCCGGGAAGCTTTTCAGGAAACCATCCTCGCTGTGCTTGGCGGAGCCGCCGAAGATGACGGCTTCAACGAATTGGTCCTGACCGCTGGGGTGAACTGGCGCGAAGCCTGGCTTTTGCGCGCCGCCGCCAAACACCACATGCAGGCGGGATTTGCCTATTCGCAGTCCTACATTGAAGAAGCGCTCTCCAAAAACCCGGCGATTGCACGTCAGTTGATCGCTGTGTTTCATGCGCGCTTCAATCCCGATGGTCCCGAAGACGCAGACAAACGCATAAAGGACGTGGAATCCGCAGAGGCGGCGGTCAACGACGCGTTAAACGATGTCGCCAGCCTCGATGAAGACCGCATCGTCCGCCGCTATCTGACGCTTTTCGCAGCAACGACGCGGACCAATTTCTACCAGCGTCAGCCGGATGGCTCGCCGAAAACCTACATTTCGTTCAAAGTCGACAGCGCCAAAATCGCAGAACTGCCGGAGCCGAAGCCTTATCGCGAGATTTTCGTCTCCGGGCCGCGCGTTGATGGCGTTCATTTGCGGTTTGGACCGATTGCGCGCGGCGGCCTTCGATGGTCAGACCGGCGGGAAGATTTCCGTACCGAGGTTCTCGGTCTCGTCAAAGCGCAGCGCGTCAAGAACGCGGTGATCGTGCCGACCGGTTCCAAGGGCGGATTTTATCCCAAACAGCTCCCTTCCGGCGGTGATCGCGCAGCGATTTATGAGGAAGGCCGCGAGGCCTACAAGATCTTTATTCGAGGACTGCTCGACCTTACAGACAACCTCGTTCAGGGCGAGCCAAAATTGCCGCCCCGCATTGTGCGCTGGGACGACCCGGACCCCTATCTCGTCGTTGCGGCGGACAAGGGAACAGCGCAGTTTTCTGACACCGCCAACGCGATTTCCGAGGAGTACGGTTTCTGGTTGGGCGATGCTTTCGCGTCCGGCGGCTCGGCGGGGTATGATCACAAAGTCATGGGCATCACCGCTCGCGGCGCCTGGGAGGCTGTAAAGCGTCATTTCCGCGAAATGGGCAAAGACATTCAAACCGAGCCCTTTACGGCGGCAGGCGTCGGCGACATGTCAGGCGATGTTTTCGGCAACGGCATGCTTTTGTCCGAGCAGATCAAACTGATCGCCGCCTTTGACCACCGCGATATCTTCATTGATCCGGACCCCGATCCGGCAAAGTCCTACGCTGAACGCAAACGGCTCTTCGAATTGCCGCGCAGTTCCTGGCAGGATTACGACAAGGCGCTCATCGCCAAAGGCGGCGGTGTCTTTTCACGCAGCGCCAAGTCCATATCGATTACGCCCGAAATGCGCCAGCTGCTGAACATTTCTGACAAGCAACTGACGCCAACTGATCTGATAAAGGCAATCCTCAAGGCGCCGGTGGAACTATTCTGGCTCGGCGGCATCGGCACCTATTTCAAAGCCGAGGGAGAAGAAAACTGGCGGGTCGGCGACCGCGCAAATGATGCCGTGCGCATCAACGCTGAAGAAATCGGCGCACAGGTCGTCGGCGAAGGTGCGAATCTGGGGTTAACGCAGCTGGCGCGGATCGAATTCGCCCGCAAGGGAGGGCGCGTCAACACCGACGCCATTGACAACTCTGCCGGCGTTGACTCTTCCGACCACGAAGTAAATATCAAAATCCTGCTGTCAAACGCCGTAGACCATGGCGAATTGAAGGGCGAAGACCGCAACCCGCTGCTCGCGTCCATGACTGATGATGTGGCGGCGCACGTATTGCAGCACAATTACGATCAGACCCGTGCCATATCACAAATGGAGGCAACGGCGCCGGCAGATGTAGATCTTTACGCCCGGTTCATGACAACGCTTGAACGCGAGGGGCGCCTGGACAGGGAAATCGAACATCTCCCGAGCAGCGAAGCGCTTTCCCAAATGCGCCAACACGGCCAAGGCCTCATGCGCCCGGAACTCGCCGTATTGCTTGCCTATGCGAAAATGTGGCTGTTCGACGAGATTACCCCGTCAGAGACGCCGAACGACCCGCTTTTTGAACGTGAATTGTTTGCGTACTTCCCCGACGCCCTGCACAAGTTCAATCAGTCCGTTGTCTCCCACCAATTGCGCCGTGAGATCATCGCGACCCGACTATCGAATGAAATCGTCGACACTTGTGGCGTGAGCTTCGTTCAGCGTGCAGCGGAGACCAGCGGCGTCGACTTTGCGGCTGTCTCACTCGCTTATGAAGCCGTGCGGCGGATCTTCAATCTGCATGACTTCGCGAACGCCATCAAC
>JBCBSY010000306.1:0-3238 GCA_039818925.1 Pseudomonadota bacterium
CGACGCGCACACTGGATCTTGACGATGCATCGCTTGCGGAGAATTCGCGCGGCGCGTACCCGGGTCCATCACCACATTCTCCAGCACCGTGCCGAAACGTTTTGTGGTTGCGTAAATTTCAGGCTCGGCCGTCGGGGAAAGCCGGATCATCTTGGCGTAGCAACCGCCCTCGAAATTGAACAGGCCATTGGGGCCCCAGCCATGCTCGTCATCGCCGATGAGCACGCGATTAGGGTCCGCTGACAAGGTGGTTTTCCCAGTGCCGGAAAGACCGAAGAAAATTGCCGGATCGTCATCTTCGCCGACATTAACGGAGCAATGCATCGGCATCACGCCGCGATCCGGCAGCAGATAGTTGAGGATCGTAAAGACCGACTTCTTCATTTCGCCCGCGTAGGACGTACCGCCAATCAGGACGAGGCGGCGTACGAAATCGACGGCGATCACTGTCTTCGAACGGCATTCATGTGTTTCAGGGTCGGCAACGAACCCGGGCAGATCAACAATGGTGAAGTCTGGCGCGCCGCCACGCGCCTCCATGGGCGGACGGACCAGCAGATGCTGTATGAAGAGGCCATGCCAAGCATACTCCGTGAACACCCGGACCTTAATGCCGTAAGTCTTGTCAGCCCCGCCCGCCAGGTCTTGGCAGATCAACTCGCGGCTCGATGCGTAATCCAGCATATCCTGATGCAGCCGGTCGAAAGCAGCGGGCGACATAGACTTATTGGCGTCCCACCAGATCGTCTTTTCGGTTTCCGGGTGGAGAACAATGAATTTGTCCTGGGCTGAGCGACCGGTATGTTCGCCAGTCTTGACCACCAGCGGTCCATCGCTGGCGATCTCGCCTTCACCGCGGACCACCGCAAGTTGATACAGCGCGGCCGCGGATAAATTGCGCAGCGCTGCGGGTGCAAAATCTTCAAGAGAGCGCGTTTCCTGCGCCGCCCTGACTGAAACGCTCATCGTGTCCTCCCAGAGACCTCACCATACGAGGTTGCGCCAACTCAAATCATGCATTTGCCATGCCGCGCGCTTGCCCGCTCTTAGCTCCAAAATCCCGTCATGACCACATAAGAAACAGCCATTTTTCCCCGATTCTGAGGTGGGCGGCGATAAGAACGGCGACGGTTCGTCGCCATTAACCATGTGAGCTAAAGCCTTGTTAAGGGCGTTCCACGAGAGTTTCCCCAGGGAGACGCGCTTTTTGGAAACGATTTTCGACTTGCTCTCAGTGATGCTCTTCGTTGCGACGGCGGGACTATATTTTGTCCGCCAGCGCCACGAGACCCCGCCGCTTGCGCCCTATCTGCTGATCACCCTGGTCTGCGTGGTCGGCAAATGGCTCGGCAACAATGGCGGCGGCGCTCCCGCGGTGGGTTTGCTTATCGCTGCTGCGTTTTTGACGCTGCACCTCGCGAGCGAACCCTTTCGCGAGGACACTGAAGAACAGCGCTAAGGACTGCACCGCCAGGGCTTTTGCTGCATCCCCAGCGCACCCCATTTCTTCGGTCTGCAAAGTCCGGTAAGGATCAACATCCCGCCTTGCCGGCGCTGATCAGAAACGATGTCTTCTTGCATGAACGCACGCCCCGACCCCGATGCATCGCCTGTGGGCACGCTATCGCCGCAACACATCGTTGATGAGCTGATCGAAGAGCGCGCGGTGAAACTTCGGCGCTCTCGTTTGTGGCCGCTTTATCGGGCGTTGCTTTACCCTCTGCTGCTCTACAAGCCTGCGGTACGCATGGCGGACGCTGTTTCTGACCTCGACGCCAAGGGGGTGTTCGAACACATCAGCAAGCTGCTCGCGCTGAAGGTGAAGACAACAGGGCTGGAGAATATTCCTCACAGCGGAAGGGTTTTGATCGCCTCAACGCATCCGACCGGCATTCCGGACGGCATTGCGATGTATGACGCGATCAAATCGCGGCGCCCGGATATGACATTCTTCGCCAATCGCGATGCAGCGCGCGCGGCGCCGGGGATCAAAGACATGATCATTCCTGTAGAATGGGTGCAGGAGAAACGCACCCGGCTGCGCTCACGCGAGACGCTGGAAAGTCTGATCAAGGCTTTTGCTGAAGAAAAATGCGTGGTGTTGTTTCCATCCGGCCGGCTGGCCTTCATGGATGACGACAAACAGCTCACCGAACAGGAATGGCTCGCCTCGGTCGCGATTTTCGCGCGCAAATATGAATGCCCGATCGTGCCGGCGCATATCGAGATGCGCAATTCCTGGCTTTATTACTGGTTCTGGGATCTCAATACGGAACTGCGCGACATCACGCTGTTCCACGAACTGCTGAACAAGAAAAACAAAACCTATCGCATCACCTTCGGTCCGGCGATTGCGCCGGAAACACTGGCGGGCGATTCCAAGGCGGTCGCGGACGCCCTTCGCGAACACGCCATGACCCTGAAAAGCGACTCGGCGCCATCCTGGCGGCCGGTGGAAGAACAGGCGCCGAACGCATAACCAATAGGGAACAGCGGCGAGACAGACATGATCTAAGGCAACAAAAACGTCTCGCCATATTCCCTTCTTGATCTAATTGGCGAGGCGGAGGGTTTTTGGATCTTCATCTATAGCGCCAAGACTGCGCTTTCGCGCTTTTCCGGGAGCCGGTAGACATAACCTATGAAGACTAGGCTACAGGAACTGGTTTCACCGGTGCTCCGCAAAATTGATACGCTGCGCCAAAAGCACGCTGAGCCAGTGCTGGTCGCTATTGATGGTCGAAGCGGCGTTGGAAAGTCTCTTTTGGGCGGTAACATCGCCGCTCAAACCCATGGCGCGTTGATAAGCGGGGATGATTTTTACGCCGGAGGGACAGCGGTTCACGTCGAGCTGTCAGCGGAAAGCCTCGCAGACATCTGTATTGATCGGAAGCGTTTGCGCACCGTGCTGCTGAAATTAAAATCCGGCCGCGACGAGACGTTCCATCCGTTTGACTGGGAGCATTTTGACGGTCGCCTCGCCGACCAAGAGAAAACCCTGAAATCCAATGCGGTGCTGATATTGGAGGGCGTATACTCCTTCCATCCAGATTTCCGGGATCTCGTAGACCTCAGCGTGCTGATAGAAACGCCGGAAGCAACACGCTTGCAAAGACTTATATCGCGAGAGGGTCAGCTGTCTGAGTGGGAACGACAGTGGCATCGCGCCGAAGACTGGTATTTCGACACCTTATCATCGCCGGATGTTTTTGAACTTCGGATCATGAATGTCTGAGCC
>JBCBSY010000307.1:0-3238 GCA_039818925.1 Pseudomonadota bacterium
GTTCAGCGCCGATGTTTCAACAATGTTTAACCGCGGCATGGTCAGCCCGCGCGAAACACATAGGTTTTCGAGAAGGTTGTATAATTCCGGCGCCTCTTTCCGGGTCAGGCTCCGCGCGCCCACCGACGCCTCAATGATTTTCTGATAGGAAAACCAGGCAATCACGAACCAAAGAGCGGCGCCGACAAAAGCAAAGGGCCAGAGCCGCTGCATGTGACCGAACGCGATTGAAAATCCTTCTCTTAGATCATCAATCGGCTCAACAAGCCCGACATAACCGAGGGACAAGCCGTATAGCAGTAAAAGCAACAAAACCGGAAACCCGGCGAGCAGAAGAACGGATTTCAGATTGTTGTTCCAGATGTGCGTCTGCAACCCGAAGGCGCCCATCAGCTTTCTCCGAAAGCGAAGGCGCTTGCCGCTGATGCGTGAAGCGCGGTTGTGTCAAAAACCGGCAACGCGCAATGTTGCTGCGACAGGATCATGCAGAGTTCCGTACAGCCCAGAATCACGCCATCAGCATCGTGACTAGCAATGATGTGCAGCAACTCCCGCCGCGATCCCTCAGCAACCTTGCCAACGACAAGCTCGTCAAGAATGACGCGTCCTATAATCCGTTGTTCATCGGGATTCGGGATCAGGACATGTCCGGCATAGCGTTTCGCCAGCTCCGTTCGATAATGATCGCCGCTCATCACCACAGGCGTTCCAAGCAATAAGGGCTTTTTGACATCGCGCGCCTTCATCGCCGCGGCCAGCACATCAAGCATATGGATGACCGGCAGACCACTTGCCTTTGCCGCTGCATTCGCCGCGATATGTGTCGTGTTGGAACAGATAACGATCGCTTCGGCGCCGGCCTCGGCGAGACGCCGGGCCCCTTCGGCGACTTCAGCGCTGAATGATTGCCAGTCATTTTCTTCGTAATACTTGATCATCACCCCATAATCGAGCGTGTACAGAAGAATGTTGGCGGAATGAAGTGGCCCAAGGCGCGCCCGCGCCGCCTCGTTAAGAAGGCGGTAATAGATCGCCGTCGCTTCCGGGCTGACGCCGCCAATCAGGCCGAGCAGTTTCATAAGGCTCTCGCGTCCGGCGCTAGGATATCTGTCAGAATTTTACTTCCGGCGCGGTCTCCATCTGCGCGCGGCTATTTTCCGGAATTTCAAAATACTCCTTGTCTTTAAACCCGCCGAGCGGCGCAACCAGATTACCAGGGATCTGCTGGATGGCAGTATTGTATTCCTGCACCGCATTGTTGAAGAAGCGCCGCGCCGCAGCGATTTTATTCTCAACATCTGATAACTCACGCTGAAGTTCGAGAAAGTTGGTATTCGCCTTGAGGTCTGGATAGGCTTCAGCCAGGGCAAACAATTTCCCCAGCGCCGCCCCGAGCACGCCCTCTGCGGCGCCTTGCGCAGCGGGACCTTGCGCCGCCTGCGCGGCATTGCGCGCCGTGATCACCGCGTCCAGGGTTTCCTTTTCGTGACTTGCATAGCCCTTTACCGTTTCCACAAGATTGGGGATCAGGTCATGGCGCTGGCGCAACTGCACATCAACATCGGCGAAGGCCTGTTCCGTTCGCTGACTGAGCGCAACAATGCGGTTGTAAATCGTGATGACGAAGATCGCGAGCACGGCGATCACGCCGAGTAAAATCAGAATGCCGGACATGCCGTCTCCTTTTTTGGTGCAGCGCGTATTGCAGCAAGGCGGCCTGAGAAGACGCTGCACCGCTGTCCACGCTGGATTCGCGATATTCTAGGGGGTTCGTTTCAGCGCGGCAATGTCAGCGGCAGCGCTGACGGCGCATTGGCGTTTGCCGCAAAGGCCGATAAAATCCCATTTTGAAACCGAATTGGGGCTGCTCATGTTTCGCCTTCTCGTCGCTGCTCTTCTGCTGGCCCTCAATACCGGCCTCAGCGGCTGCGCCTCGGTTTATTACGATGCGATGGAGCGAAAAGGCTTTGAAAAACGCGATATCCTGATTGAGCGCGTGGCCGAGGCGCGGGCAGAGCAGGCAGAAGCGCAGGCCGTTTTTGCAAGCGCGCTGGACGAATTCCGGACGCTTGTCACAGTCGAAGCTGGCGGCCTTGAGACAAAATACGACGCCATGAAAGTTTCCCTTGAAAAATTGGAAAGTCAGGCAGCGGACGTCCGCCAGCGGATCAAAGCTGTCGATGATGTCGGCAGGCGATTGTTCCGTGAATGGGAAAGCGAATTGAAACTATATGAAAGCGCAGATTTACGCCGCCGCTCGGAGGCGCAGATGGAGGCGACACGACAGGATTATCAAAGCCTGATGGCGGCGATGAACCGCGCCGCTGACAAGATGCAACCGGTTTTATCGATCTATCAGGACCAAGTCCTGTTTCTGAAACATAACCTCAATGCACGCGCCATTTCATCGCTGGAGGTTGAGCGCGCCGAAATCGAGGAACGCGTGGAAACGCTCATTGCGGAAATGGAAGCCGCCATCACGCAAGCCGACGCATTCATTGCGTCCATGCAGTAGCGCGGCGGTCGGTATCACTTAGGCAGAGATGCCGCCGTCGATCTTGAATTCGGACGCAGTGACGTAACGCGATTCATCGGCCGCGAGATAAAGTATGCAATAGCCTACGTCTTCTGGTTCCGCGAGCCGCTTCCACGGGATTTGCTGGACCAGCTTCGCCTCTCCCGCATCGCCGCCGCCGCCAAACGCGATCAGCGGATCGATAATCGGCGTGCGCGTGAATACCGGATGCACCGAGTTACAACGAATGTCGTATCCGGACCGTGCACAGTGAAGCGCGATCGATTTTGTCATCATCCAGACAGCAGCTTTGGCGGTATTGTAGGCAAGCATGTTGCCGTCAGCGACCATGCCGGCAACCGAGGAAATATTGATAATGGAGCCGGGCTGGGAGTCTTTCAAATAGGGCATGGCGAGCTGCGTGCCGATAAAAATTGAATCGACATCGATCGCATGGGTGCGCCGCCAGTTCTCCTCCGTTTCGGTTTCAATATTGCCGAACGTTCCGATCCCCGCATTATTGATCAGCGTATCAATGCCGCCCATGAATTCCGCGGCGGCGCTAAGCGCTGCTTCCCAATCATCGCGATTCGTGACGTCATGTTTGATTGAGGACGCGGCGCCGGAATGTTTGCCATCAATCTCACTGGCGGTCTTTTCCGCCCCTTCGCCGTTGATGTCCGTAATGAATACTTTCGCCCCTTCATCCGCAAGCATCCGCCC
>JBCBSY010000308.1:0-3235 GCA_039818925.1 Pseudomonadota bacterium
TCTTTGTGAAACCGGCATCCCCGGAGCGTGTGATCGTCTCTATCCAGAACGCGTTGAATCTCACTACCCTGAAAGGTGAAGTTTCCCGATTGAAGCGCAAGCGTGAAGGCTCGATGGGTTTTGGCGATTTGATTGGCGATTCAAGCGCATTGCGACATGTGACGCGACTTGGCGAGCGAGCGGCCGCCTCAAATATTCCGATCCTGATTACCGGCGAAAGCGGCACTGGCAAAGAAATGGTCGCGCGCGCGATTCAAGGATCTTCGGACCGCGCTGGGCGCCCGTTCATCACAGTTAATTGCGGCGCCATTCCGGAAAACCTTGTGGAAAGCATCCTGTTCGGTCACGAAAAAGGCTCCTTCACCGGCGCAACGGCGAAACATATCGGCAAGTTTCAAGAAGCTGACAGCGGCACAATATTTCTTGACGAGGTTGGCGAGCTTCCTGCGGACATGCAGGTGAAATTGCTGCGCGTATTGCAGGAAGGCGAAGTCGATCCAATTGGTTCAAAACGTCCGATCAAAGTCGATGTTCGTGTCATCTCCGCAACCAATCGCGACCTTTCCGAAGAAGTCAAAAACGGCGCGTTCCGAGAGGATCTGTTTTATCGTCTGAATGTTTTTCCTGTGGAGATCCCGGCGTTGCGTGATCGCAGCGAAGATATTCCCGCCCTGATCGATCATTTTATCCATCGCTACAATGCGGAGGAACGCCGTGACGTGCGCGGGGTTCGTCACGAAGTGATGGAAGTGCTGACGGCCTTCAACTGGCCCGGCAATGTTCGCCAGCTGGAAAACACCATCTTTCGCGCCGTCGTACTCGCCGAAAGCCCGTATCTTTCCGCTGAAGACTTCCCCGTCCTGGCCGACCAGTTTAAGGCGGCCGGCATTGAGGCCGGCCCGCCGCTGTTGGAAGAGTCGGACACGGAAGGCTCTGCCTTGTCCGCAATGGGCGGCGCCGCGCCAATGGCGCAAAAGCCGGAAAGCGGAGAATCCTTTGCAGTCTTTGACCGCGAAGGCCATTTGCGATCGCTTCAGGAGATCGAAAAGGACCTGATTGCGCTCGCGATCGAGACCTATGAAGGCAAAATGTCTGAAGTCGCGCGACGCCTCGGCATGGGCAGATCAACGCTCTACCGGAAACTGCGAGAGCACGATCTCGAGATCAAACGGGCAAGCTGACTCATTGCGCCTCGATTGGTTGCGGGACCGAATAACGTCTCTTCTTCATTGTGGTTGCGAATATGAAGCTGCGCCGTGCATCATGAATACTGACACCATGGCTTAAGGCTATTAAAATTGGGGATCTAAAAAGCGGAATCAGGCGCCATTACGACTGAAGTTTCTGCAAGCGCAGGGCCTATCGTTCACCGAGCGCCGACAGGTAAAGATCAAGCATCGCTTCTTGTTCCTGTCGATCGGCGCGATCCATCTTCCGGATTTTAATCACCTGGCGCAGCGTTTTGACGTCGTATCCCTCACCTTTCGCCTCAGCAAAGACTTCCTTAACGTCATTCATGATCGCGGCTTTATCCTCTTCAAGTCGCTCGACGCGCTCAATAAAGGACCGCAGCCTGTCGGCGGCTATAGTTGAAGCGCCTTCGATACTTGCTGATCCGTCCGCCACAGGCGCACTCCTTTAATCTCAAATTCTCATTTCGTATGAGTACGGAATAAATAACCGCGTCCCGGCGGTAAGGAATAGAAAAGCCCGGAGCCCGCGCCAAGCATCATCCGCCTGAATGGGGAAAATTAAATCTCTTGACCGTCGATTTCCCGGCGCAACATGCGGGCGCGCTGACGCGCATCTTCGTCATGCGGGTTCCATTCAAGCGCCTTTTGGAACATTTCATAAGCGTCGCGTCGCTCGCCGCCGGCCAAAAGCAGCTCTGCCAGCGTCGTGCGCACTTCAAAATGGCGCGGCTCCAACTCAAGCGTCTTCGAGAAATCCTCGATCGCCCCTGCTCGATCGTCGGTGGTGAGACGCACCGTCCCGCGCAAAGCATAACCTTGCGCAAAATTGGGCGCGAGGCCGGTCACGTGATCAAGCAGCGCCAGCGACAGATCGAACGCCCCATTGGCGGCCGCCAGCTCGGCCCGCGTATAGAGCAAGTCCACCGTATCGCTTTGCGAATCCGACCAGATCTCGATGATCCGCGCGACATTTTCCTCCGCCCGCTGGGCGTCGCCGACCCGGAGTTCCTCAAAGAGCGCATCAAGCCGGGGATCAGTCTGATCCGCGGCGGCCGGGAACGCGACAAAAAGGGCCGCCATGAAAATGCAAAAAGGCCTTCGCATACGCGAAAGCCTAATCATTAAAGCCTTAAAATCCAAGGAAAACCCGTGAGAGCCCCGGATCAATAACGGGTGTGCGGCGTTAAGCCTGCTTCGCCTTAAAGCGGCGCTGGGTCTTGTTAATCACATAAACGCGGCCTTTGCGGCGCACGACCCGGCAGTCTTTATGCCGGTTTTTCAATGACTTAAGCGACGAACGGACTTTCATGGCGAAACGCTTTCAAAGGATTGTCGGATGAACCAGAGCGGCGGAGATAGTCAAAGCCCAAGCCGGTGTCAACATTCGGATTTTCGGGGTTTTTCTTGTCAATCGCCAGCGCGCGAGCGCCGGGAATAAGGGCAATCAACCGATCCTATGCCGAGACCTTCACGCTGAACGCGCGGCGCCTTGCACATCCGGCGCGAGATTCTCGCCGCTGATCGGGTAGACGCCATCTGCGCCCATGACCTAGGCGACGGGCGCCGTGAATAGCGGCGAGAAGGCCCGGTCGAGAATGTTCAGCCCGCCCGTAAAGGCGCCCATGGCGGGCATGACCAGCCGGTCCGCGCCCTCGGCGAAACAGCGGCGCCGCAGGATGCGGCCCTCGCTCATCACCCGCGCGCAAGGATGAAGATGACCGGCGATCTCCCCCGGGGCCGAGCCTTCCAGCGGTTCATGGCGAAAGGTTAGCGCGCCGATCACAACTGTTTCCTCGGTCGCGGCGGCGAAGCGCGCCGGCGGCTCGGGGTCGTGATTGCCCAGCACCCAGAGCCAATCCGTCTCCCGCATCAGGGCGGCAAGCGCAGCAGTATCGTCCTCGTCCATGCGGGTTTCTGCCTCCGCATCATGAAACGCGTCGCCGAGCGAAATCACTCGCTTTGGCCGGTAGCGGCGCATTAGTGCGCCAAGCCGCATCAGCGTCGCGCGCGTGTCATAGGGCGGCAGCATGACGCCGCGTGCG
>JBCBSY010000309.1:0-3217 GCA_039818925.1 Pseudomonadota bacterium
CAGGCTGTCATAGAGATCCTTCGCCATGGCCGCGACGGTCTGCGCGTTTTCCGTCATTTTCTCCTGGCGCCAATTCAATGCCGCGGATTTTAGCATTGCAATCAGGATTGTCGGCGAAGCGATCAGGATTTTGCGGTCGAACGCATCCTGATAAAGCTGCGGCCGCGCCTCCAGCGCGGCGGAGAAATAATTCTCTCCGGGCACGAACATCACAACATAGTCCAGGGAATCCCGCAAAGACGCCGCATAGTCTTTTGCCGACAGACTTTTCACGTGGTTCCACAAGTCATCCGCATGGCGCGAAAGATGTCCCGCGCGGGCGTCATCAGCCTCGGCGTCAATGGCGTCGAGATAAGCGCCGAGCGATACTTTGGAATCGACCGCCACCACGCGCCCGCCCGGCAAACGCACCACCATGTCCGGCTGTTTGCGCCGCTCGCCATCGTCATGACTGGCTTGCTCTGTGAAATCCACATAAGCGCTCATGCCCGCAAGCTCGACCACATTGCGCAACTGTTCCTCGCCCCAGCGGCCCCGCGTTTTGGGCCCGGCGCGCAAAGCCGTCGCCAGCTTTTGCGCTTCCGCGCGCACATCATGAGTCGAGGCCGCCAGCTCGCGCATCTGGTTTGCGAGCGCGCCGCGCGATTCCGTCTGCTCCTTGCGCAGCTCATCCAGCCCTTTTTGATAGCGGACCAGTGTTTCGCTGACGGGCTTTAGAAGGTCGTCGAGCGCCTTGCGTCGTTTTTCGCCTTCGCTGACAGCATTCTCGCTGTAACGCTGAAAGGTTTCGCTGGCGCGGTTCAAAAACGTCTCATTCGCCCCTTCCAGCAATTGCGCTGTGGTCGCTTTGAATTCCGTCTCCATGCGCGTTTTCAGCTCCGCCAGCGCGCGTTCACGCTCGGCAATCGTTGCATGGGCGACTGCATTTTCCGTCTGCAGATTTTCGCGCAAAGTTTTTTCATGGGCGAGTTCGTCACGCACCGCGTCGAGCACGCTCGTCTGTTCTTTCGCGGCGGCAAGCGCAATCCGGGCTTCTTCCAATTCGGCGCGCAGGCGCCCGGCGCGCTGCGATTCTTTACGGGCGCGCAGGATAAAAAACACCGCGCCGATCAGCAAAAACAGTGAAAACCAAAAAGCCGGGCCGTCGAGCGGAAACCCGGCGCGGGAGAGCGCGTCTATCATCATGGAAAAACCTTACACGATTCGGGATTGTCCCGGCGCATCCAGTTTCCCCAGCATTCATGCCGTCCTGATCGCCATGGGGCGCTTCTAATCCTTTGTTTATGGATTGATTTTAGGCTCATCCGCATGATGTCGCGAAAGTTCGCCAACGCCCTGAAGACAGCCGATTTCCAGATCCCGGTCCGCTATGCGGTGGTCGGCGCGCTGGCGATCGCGATGACGCTGTTTGCGGTCTTCGCCATGCAGATCGCCCTCGCAGAAAATCTGGTGACGCCTGCAGGCGCGCCCATGGGCGGCGACTACGCCGCGTTCTGGACAGCCGCGAACGCCATGGCGGCGGGGGACGCCGCCGCGATTTACGATCCGGCGGCGTTCAAACAATGGCTGTTTGAGATCGGCCCGCCGCGCGACGACTGGGGGCTGACCTGGCAATATCCGCCGACCTATTTTCTGGTGATCGGGTTTCTGGCGTTCGTGCCCTACGCCGCCGGCTACGCCTTATGGACTGGCGGCGGGCTCGCGCTGTTTGCAGCATCCGCCCGGCAAGCAGGCCTGCGCGGGGAAACGCTGGTCATCATGCTGGCCGCACCGGCGGTGTTTCAGGCGGTGATCACCGGACAGAACGGATTTTTGACCGCGACGCTTTTGCTGGGCGCGACTTTGCTGGCGGACAAACGGCCCGTGCTTGCCGGGCTCTGCGCAGCTTTAATGACCATCAAACCACAGCTGGGCCTTCTGTTGCCGATCGCTTATCTGGCCGGCGGCCACTGGCGCGCCTTTGGCGTGGCTGCGGCGGGCGCCATCGCCCTTGCGGGCGCCAGCATTGCGGCCTTCGGTTTTGCGCCATGGGCGGCGTTTTTTGAAAGCCTGATCGGCGTCAGCGGCAATGTCTCTTCCGGCGCCATGCCGCTCTACAAGATGCCGACATTCTACGCCGCATTTTTCATGGCGGGCTTTCCGCCGGCAATCGCAATTGCCCTTCACGCCGTCGGCGCCGCGGCGGCGATGTGGGCGACGGCGCTGATCTGGCGCAGGAGCGACAACCCGGCGCTGAAGGCCGCCATCGTGTGTTGCGGGGCGTTTCTGGTTGCGCCTTACGCCTATTATTATGAGCTGGTGATCATGGCGGCGCCGATTGCGCTGCTGGCGCTGCAAAGCGCCAAAGACGGCTGGCGGCCTTTCGATCACCTGGTCCTGGCGGCGCTTTTCATCGCGCCGCTCTTCATGCCGGGGGACTCCGGGCGCGAAGGCTTCAATATCGCCTTTCCCGTCACCGTGCTGGCCGTGGTGTTTATCCTGCGCTTCTACCGGCTTGGGGATCAAAAGGTGCGGCGCGATTTCATCGCCGCAGCGAGCGTGCCCTCGTCAAGATAATCAAGTTCGCCGCCCACCGGCACGCCCTGCGACAGGCGCGTCACCTTCACCTCGGCCCCTTCCAGATGATCGGTCAGGTAATGCGCCGTGGTCTGACCATCGACCGTGGTCGGCAGGGCCAGAACGATTTCCGACAAATGGCCCTCTTTCGCCCGCGCGATCAGCGTCCCCAGATTAAGATCATCCGGCCCGATCCCGTCGAGCGGCGACAAGAGCCCGCCCAGCACATGATAGCGCCCTTTGTGCGCGCCCGCGCGCTCCAGCGCCCAGAGATCGCCCACATCCTGCACCACGCAAAGAACGGACGCATCGCGATCCCCGTCAGCGCAGACCGCACACGGATCAATCGAATCCCAATTTCCGCAAATTGAGCAAGGCTTCACCTTGCTCGCCGCATCATCAAGTGCAAAGGCAAGCGGGCGCATCACCGGCTCGCGCTTTTTTAAAAGATAAAGCGCCGCGCGTTTGGCTGAGCGTGGCCCCAGCCCCGGCATTTTTGCAAGGAGATCAATCAGGCGCTGTAACTCGGGACCGATGGGGGAAGATGGCATGTATTCAACGTTCAGTTAAACGTCAGTTTTTTGCGACTCAACCTTGTCCAACCGCATTCGGAAATCATCTAGTTCTCTGCGAACCTTTAAATCTGTTTTGCTAATCAGAA
>JBCBSY010000310.1:0-3199 GCA_039818925.1 Pseudomonadota bacterium
ACGCGACCGGACCCGGATCGAGGCCAGAGTCAGCGCCTTGTTGGACGATGTCGGTCTGCGGCCCGAACATGCCGGACGGCGGCCGCACGCCTTTTCCGGCGGCCAGCGGCAACGAATCGCGATCGCTCGCGCCCTCGCCACTGAGCCAGACATCATCGTCCTTGACGAGGCGACATCCGCCCTCGATATTGCCTCCCGCAATCACATTCTCGCTTTGCTGCAGCGCATATCTGAGAATCGCAATCTGTCTCTCTTGCTTATTACTCACGATTTGTCAGTCATTCGCGATATTGCAGACCGGGTCATGGTGATGAGGGCGGGCCGGATTATCGAGACCGGCAAAACGCGTGATATTTTTGATAATCCGCAAAACGATTATACAAAGCGCTTGATTGTAGCGACACCGGCGATCAGATGGCGCAACCTCGAACGCGCCGACGGAGATGCAAATGTCTGACGAGTCCCTAAATCCCGGACCTCGCAATCTGATCACAGACGTGAAGGGCATTACGGTCGGCAATGCTGTCGACAACAAAGCGGGCACTGGGGTGACGGTTTTGCGCTGTGCGGGGCCTTTTGTGAGCGCGGTTGATGTCCGCGGGGGCGCGCCGGGAACACGCGAAACCGACGTTCTCTGTCCTGAAAATCTCGTGGGACGAACCGACGCCATTGTTTTGACCGGCGGCTCGGTGTTTGGCCTTGCCGCCGCCGATGGCGCTGCGCAGGCCCTGTCCGCAAGCGGTGTCGGTTTACGTCTCAGCGACAAAGGCCCGACGATCCCGATTGTGCCGGCGGCAGTGCTGCATGATCTTGCCAATGATGGCGACAAAGACTGGGGCGACAATCCGCCATATCACAGTCTCGGCAAAGAGGCCGTCGGTAACGCGGGCGAGGATTTTCGTCTTGGCGCCGTTGGCGCTGGACGGGGTGCGATGGCGGGCGCCCGTAAAGGCGGTCTCGGATCAACATCTTTCGTGCTTGAAGACGGTGTTGTGGTCGGTGCGCTGGCGGCGGCGAACCCCGTTGGCTCCGCATACATGGCCGATGGCAAGACCTTTCATGCCTGGGCTTATGAGCAAAACGGCGAATTTGGCGGACAGCCCCCGCCCGTCGATCGCGAATCCGCTGACCCATTTCCCGAACACTCCCGACTGCATATGAAGCCTCAGGCGGGCGAGAACACGACAATCGCGATTGTCGCCACCAATGCGGATTTGACGCCGGTGGAGGCCAAGCGTGTCGCGATGATGGCTCATGACGGCATCGCCCGCGCGGTGCGCCCGGCCCATACCGCCTTTGATGGCGATATTGTTTTCGCGGTTGCGACCGCCGAGAAGCCCCTCCCCTCTGAACCGTTGCCGCTTCGTCATGGCTATGTGGCGCGTATCGGTGCAGCCGCCAGCGATTGCCTTACCCGGGCAATCGCACGGGCTGTTTATGAAGCGCAGCGTTAACCAAAAAACTTCGCCTGGGCGGCCTGTTCTTTGAATATATGCTTAATTAAGAGCAGAATATTCCCGCATTGAACCGACGGCGGCGCGCATGCGCGATTTTTTCTTACTGGGCTTTTTAAGCCTCTGCCTCGCGGTGACGATACGTCATCCGTTTGCGGGCCTTTTAACGTGGGCTTGGTTTACCCTGATGACGCCGCATCAAGCCGCCTATGGCGTTTACGGCGTGCCGCTGAATGTCATCATCGCTGGCGTTACAATCGCATCGTATATTGTCTCGGGTGAGATCGCGAAGTTTCGCTTCGATCCGATCACCAACCTGATCATCGTCTTTGCGGGGTGGCTAACCGTATCACAGGTGTTTTCTCTCGATCCAGAAAATTCAGCCGCTTACTATGACCGTTTCGTCAAAACGCTCCTCTTTGTTGTGCTCTGCGCGCAAATGGCCACGACCAAACTTCGTTTCAATGCACTCGTCTGGGTGGTTGTCGCCTCCATTGGGTTCTTCGCTGCGAAGGGCGCCGTTTTCACGATTTTAACCCTGGGCGAATTCCGTGTTCAGGGGCTGCCGACCACAGTGCTCGAAGACAATAACCACTTTGGCATTGCGGTGGCGACGATCCTGCCTTTGATTCTTTATCTGCGCGCCGAGAGTTCAAAACCTGTCGTCCGCCAAGGACTGCTGGTGTTGTTCGGCCTCGCCATCGTCGCAATTATCGGCACGCATTCACGTGGCGCTTTTCTCTCGCTGATTGCTTTTGGCGGCTACTTTTGGTTTCGCGCCAAACATAAATTCGCCATTCTCGCTGGGCTAACGCTGATTATGGCGCCGACCATTGCGTTTATGCCCGGCAAATGGACAGAACGCATGCGCACAATCGGCGAGGCGACGCAAGACGCATCGTTTATGGGGCGCGTCGACGCCTGGGTTATCAACTACAAGCTCGCCGTCAAGCATCCGTTAACCGGCGCGGGCCTGCGCAATTCATATCAAAAAGAAGTCGCGCAGTCAGTCGATATCTCCCGAGCGGAAAGCGCAAAGGCAGCGCACAGCGTCTATTTTGAAGTACTCGGCGGCGCCGGGTTTTTAGGGCTTGCGGCCTACCTGCTGCTTTTCACCACCGCTTTTTTTTCCGCATGGAGAATTTACCTGTCGCGCGCCAATGAAAAGCTGGCGCCATGGAAATGGCGGTTCGCTTATTATTCGCAAATGTCGATCGTTGTCTTCGCCATTGGCGGCGCTTCAACGTCCATGGAAATGTGGCACGGATATCTGATCGTAATCGCTCTTGTGGCAGCGCTGATAAAGCTGACGACAGCGGATCGAAAGCCTGAAGGCTATGCGCTGATCGCCGCACGGGCGCGCAACTGGCGCGGGCGTAAACGCCTCAAGGAATTACTGACAGAAAAACCAAATTCGCTCTAGTCTGAAGCCGCAAGCGCTGCCGCCCCGCGTCCTTGCGTCTTGATCGGCGCAGACGGATTCTTGTTCTCATGCACTTCAAACACAGGTTCGCTCGTGTTCGCGATATCCGCATCCGGACACTCATCACCAATTTCAATCTGGATCGTCGAATTCTGAATGCCGTAGTTCTTGTCCAGATAGGCTTTTGCCGTCGCGAGCGCGCTTGCCGCCTCTCTCGGGTCGCTAATGCATGCATGCAAGGTAAGCCGAGGTTGCTCCGGGGTAATCTGGGAAATCTGTATGTTATGAACGCCTTTTATCGCTGGCGACGCCGCGACAAGTC
>JBCBSY010000311.1:0-3189 GCA_039818925.1 Pseudomonadota bacterium
GTGAAACGGCGGCGCTTTTCCATCGCTTCCAGCTTTTCAAGGATGTCTTTTTTCTCGGCGATTTCCGCCTCACTTGGCTGGGCGATGCGCTCCAGTGCAAACAGACATCCTTGAAAAGCTGGAAGCGATGGAAAAGCGCCGCCGTTTCACGCCGTTCATCGACCCGCTAGATTTGCGCTTTAACGCCTATGAACCGACGCCGGTCGAAACCACCGCCGCCGTCATGTTCTGCCTGATGGACGTCTCCGGCTCCATGGGCGAGCGCGAAAAAGACCTCGCCAAGCGGTTTTACATGTTGCTCTATCTGTTCCTGAAGCGCCGCTATGAACGCGTTGATGTGGTTTTCATTCGCCACACCCATCACGCCGAGGAAGTGGACGAGGAAACCTTTTTCTACTCGCGCCAGTCCGGCGGCACGGTAGTGTCGACCGCGCTTGAGAAGATGCTGGAAGTGCAACGCGAACGTTTCCCCGCCCATGAATGGAACATTTACGTGGCGCAGGCGTCGGACGGATTCACGCAATCCGGCGACGCCAAACGCTGTGTTGAAATGCTCGGCGAAGACATCATGCCGATCTCGCAATATTACGCCTATATCGAAATCCTCGACGAGCGCGAGCTGGAAGTCTTCTCCGACGCGGATTCAGGCGCCGAACTCTGGCGCGCCTATCGCACCTTCGCCCCTGGCTGGCCGAACTTCGCGCAAACCCGCATCGCCCGGCCGCAAGACATCTTCCCGGTCTTCCGCGAGCTTTTCGCCCGCGACCGGAAGGAGGCGGCGTGAGCGAGACAGCAATACAATCTCCCCTCCTCTACTCCGCCGCAGACTGGGATTTCGACACGCTGAAGCGCGTGTATGACGCGATTGAGGATATCGGGCTCAATGATCTGGGCCTTGATGTCTATCCGAACCAGATCGAGATCATCTCCTCGGAACAGATGCTCGACGCCTATTCATCGCACGGCATGCCACTGATGTATAAACACTGGTCCTTCGGCAAACACTTCGCCCGCGACCAGATGAGCTACCAGAAAGGCTATTCCGGTCTCGCTTATGAGATCGTCATCAATTCAGACCCGTGCATCGCCTATCTCATGGAAGAAAATACCATGACCATGCAGGCGCTGGTGATGGCGCACGCCAGCTTTGGCCATAATCATTTCTTCAAGAACAACTATCTTTTCCGTCAGTGGACGGATGCGGAAGGCATCCTACCCTATCTCGACTTTGCGAAAAAATATATTTCCAAATGCGAAGACGAATACGGCTTTGAGGAAGTAGAGGCGGTGCTCGACGCGGCCCATGCGCTGATGGATCAGGGCGTTTTCCGGTATAACCGCCCGCCGCGCCTGTCGGAGGCGGATCGTCTCGCCAAGATCGCCGCGCGCGTCAAATATGAAGAGACCAATTTCAACGACATCTGGCGCACCCTGCCGACGGTCGAGGAAGACGACGCGGAAAAAGAAGAACGCCAGGCGGAAGTGCGTCACATCAAACTGCCGGAGGAAAACCTTCTCTATTTCATTGAGAAAGCCTCCCCGGTTTTACGCCCGTGGCAGCGCGAAATCGTCCGTATCGTGCGCAACATTGCGCAATATTTTTATCCGCAAAAACAGACCAAAGTGATGAACGAAGGCTGCGCCACGTTTGTGCACCATTACATCATGAACGAGCTTTATAATCGTGGGGCGATTACGGAAGGCGCGATCATGGAGTTCCTGCACTCGCACTCGTCGGTGGTGTTCCAGCCGGAATTCGACGATCCGCGCTATTCAGGCATCAACCCTTACGCGCTGGGCTTTGCGATGATGGAAGACATCAAACGCATTTGCGAGGACCCGAAGCCGGAAGACCGCGAATGGTTCCCGGATATTGCGGGCAAGGAGGACTGGCGCAGCGTTTTGAAAGACGCCTGGGCCAATTACCGGGATGAAAGTTTCATCCTGCAATATCTGTCGCCCACCGTGATGCGCAATTTCCGCATGTTCGCCATCGGCGACGATGCAAAAGACAGCCATGTGGAGATCGCCGCCATTCATGACGACCGCGGCTTCCGACGCGTGCGCCAGACGCTGGCGACCATGTATGATCTCGGCATGCATGAGCCGAATATTCAGGTGATCGGCGCCGACCTTGAAGGCGACCGCGCACTGAAGCTGCGGCACACCGTGCATAACGGTCGCAAACTGACCGACAAGTCGCAAAAGTCGGTGCTTACCCACATCGAGACGCTATGGGGCCATGAGGTCGCGCTGGAAGAAGCGGACGCTTAGCGCGATTTAGAAACTGTCTTCAAATACGATTTCGGAGAGCGGCAACTGGCCCGGCTTCGGCCATGGATCTTTTGTTCCTTTGCCAATGGCGACCATCGGCCCCATGACGTGATCATCCGGGAGGTTGATGAGCTTCGCCACAGCTTCGATATCGAAACCGATCATCGGGCAAGACTGATAACCCATCGCTGTTGCGGAAAGCATCAAGGTCTGCAACGCCATGCCGATAGAGCGCTGCGCCTCGTCTCGCTGGAGCCATTCGCGCCCTTCATGAAACGGGCCCATCCAGTTGACCAGCAAATTGGCGACATCCTCCGGCGCGTTTATCCAGTAGCGCTGAGGTTCTTTCTCCCACGCCTTCATATCCGCTGTTAACAGAAGCAACAGCGAAGCATCCGTCATCTGCGCCTGATTGTTTCCAAACTCAGTTCTGATACGGGCGCGCAAATCCGGGTCCCGCAACACCACAAAGCGCCAATGCTGAATATTGAAGCTTGTCGGCGCCTGTATAGCCGCGGAAAGAAGCTTTTCTTCCTCTTCTTTTGTCAGCCGGTGTGTCGCATCAAACTCTTTGACCGCGCGTCGTTTATTGATGGCGTCGAAAGTATCCATTTGAGGGGCTCGCTTTTGGTGGTGATTTCAATGGGGTCAATCTGCGACGTCGATGACGAAAATCAAGCGCCGCCATCTAGCTTCATGCGCCACACACAAAGATGTGAAAAGGAAGCAATACAATCTCAATCAGCGCCTTTGTCCCTTCCGAAGTTCGGCGCCGCGGTTTCCTGGCCGGCGTCGACAATCGCCCGGCGCAACGAGCGCCCGCGCGCAAACGCATCTTCAAGCGCCTTGCCGTCGCCCCAGCGGATCGCCCGCTGCATCATGGCAAGCTCCTCGGAAAAGCGGCCCAGCACTTCC
>JBCBSY010000312.1:0-3181 GCA_039818925.1 Pseudomonadota bacterium
TTAAGACACCGTCGCCGTCATATTTCGAGCCCTGATCGTCAAACCCATGCCCGATTTCATGCCCAACGATTGACCCGATCGCGCCGTAGTTCAACGCCGGGTCCGCATAAGGGTCGAACAATGGCGATTGAATATAGCCTGCGGGCATGAAAGCTTCGTTGCGGGTCGGGCTGTAGAAAGCATTGACCGTTTGCGGCCCTGTAAACCATTCGGCCTTGTCCACCGGTTCGCCGAGGCGAGCGATGTCGCGCGCAGCGTCAAACTCACGAACGCGTTTGACGTTGCCGACCAGATCGCCTGCACGTATCGTCAACCCGGAATATTCCCGCCATTTGTCAGGGTAAGCAATTTTCGCTGTCATTTTGTTCAGTTTCACCAGCGCCGCCGTCTTTGTTTGCGGCGACATCCAGGTGAGATTTTCAATGCGGGTGCGCAACGCGGAGCGGATGTTTTCGAACATCTCCGTCATCTGCCGCTTTGATTCTTCCGGAAAATAGCGCTCGATATAGATTTTCCCGACCGCCTGATCGAGCTGCCCATTAACAAGATTGATGCCGCGCTTTTCGCGTGTGCGTTGCTCCTGCTGGCCGCGAAGCGTTTTGCCGTAGAATTCAAAACTCGCGTCATCGATCTCTTTTGGCAAATAGCTTGAGAAGCTGTTGATTAACTGCAAGGTCAGGTAGTCGCGCCACACGTCAACCGGCGTTTCTGCGAAAAGCGCTGCAAGGCCGGGAAACGCGTCCTTTTCCCGGACGACAAATTCGTTTCTGTCGCCTACCCCAGCAGCCGCAAAATACTCTGCCCACGGAAAGCCGGGCGCCAACGCCTCAAGCGCTGTACGATCCATAGCGTTATAGGTCCGGTTGGCGTCGCGCCGAGCGGCGCGATCCCAGTGTAGAGCAGCGATGGACTTCTCCAGTTCAAAAACGGCGCTCGCTTTTGCATCGGCGTCCTCAACGCCGGCCAGGCTCAACATTCTGCCGATATGGGTGCGATAGGCGTTGCGCATTTCATTCATGCGCTTGGTGTCTCGCTTAAAATAACTTTTGTCCGGCAAGCCTAAGCCGGAATGACCGACCCAGACCGTGTAGCTGTCGGGATTTTTGGAATCGATCCAGACGCTGGCGCCAAACGGGCCGTCAAGTCCCAGCGCCGGTTCTGCCATCAGCGCCGCCGCCTCCGCATGGGTTTCAATTCTTGCAACGCGTTTCAGATCTTTTTCAATTGGTTTCAGGCCGCGTTTTTCAATGCGGTTCTGATCCATGAAGCTGCGGTAGAGATCGCGGATCAGTTGCTCATCCGTCCCGCGGCGCA
The DNA here is from genome assembly GCA_039818925.1 of Pseudomonadota bacterium. Classification (GTDB taxonomy): domain Bacteria; phylum Pseudomonadota; class Alphaproteobacteria; order Caulobacterales; family Parvularculaceae; genus Hyphococcus. Next base: position 1,315 of record JBCBSY010000312.1, read on the forward strand.
CATTGGACGCGGCGAGATCGGCAATGATCGCCGCAATTCGGTCTTCGTTGCGGTCGCGCATATCGGTGGAAAAACCGATAGCCGATCGGTCGGATGGAATTTCGGTGGCGTCGAGCCAACCGCCATTAGCAAATCGATAAAAGTCATCGCCCGGATCAACATCGCGATCGAAGGCTTCAAAAGGATAGCCCCAAGGTTCGATCAACGGGGTCTGGTCGGCGTCGTCATGTGCGGCGGCTACAGAAGTTGCGGCGATAGCGAACGAAAAGATCGCCGCGCCTCGGCGTAAAAAATCGCCCTTGCGAAGCAGTTTGGTCATCAGGCCTCCAAATTATATTGACCGGTCCGCCGATGGCTGCTCGACGGCCGTTATTTCTCAAATGTTTCCGCTCGCGCCCCCGCGATGATGGCGGCAGCTTTCTACCGATGCGCCCTTTGACAAGGGATTTGATAACGCCGCGCAACGAGCGCACCTCGCCCTCTGTCAGACCGGCGCGCAGAAACGCGACTCTCAGATTGCGCTCCATATTGAGGCGCTTTTCTGCCGGAAAGAAATAGCCGACCTTATCCAACTCCTCAATCAAATGATTGAAAAACCTATCAAAATCTTCACGTGCGGCGGGCGTTGCCCCCTCCAGTTCCGACGTGAAACCAGCTCGGCCATCGGCTTTCGCCCATTCATAGCCAAGGATCATCGCCGCCTGCGCCAAATTGAGAGACGCAAAGGCAGGGTTCACCGGAATGGAGACAATCGCGTCTGCACGCATTACATCTTCATTGGACAGCCCGGATCGTTCTCCGCCAAACATCACCGCGCAGATATCGCCGCGATCAATTCGGGCTTTGAGCGCCGTCGCCGCCGCTTCCGGCTCCAGCACCGGCAACAGCGCCTCACGCGGTCGGGCTGTGGTCGCTAGCACGTAAGAACAGTCAGCGAGCGCCGCCTGCGTCGTTTCAAACACCCTTGCCCGGTCCAGGACAAGCGTTGCGCCCGCCGCCATCGCGCCGGCTTTTTCATTCGGCCACCCGTCACGGGGATTGACGAGCCGCAATCCGGAAAGCCCGAAATTCAGCATTCCCCGCGCCGCGGCGCCTATATTTTCGCCCATTTGCGGCTCCACCAACACAAACAACGGCGCCGGCCGTAGCGTGCTTCCTGCTTCCCGGCGGGCGATACGGTCGCCTGAATGTTTTTGCGTTGGCTTCACCGGCGCTCCCCCATGGCTACACATTCCCGTTCCCGTTTTGCAAAAAAGCGCCCAAAGCGGCAAAGGCGGCCCGCGACCCCTTTCACCGTGCGGCGCCCGATGCTAAGAGCCCCGCATATCCATCCAGAATATCAGTCATCGCGCGCTTTGAGGAGCGAGCCTTAGAACTCCGGTAGGAAATTCCATGCAGAAAATCAAAGTCGAAAATCCAGTCGTCGAAATGGACGGGGACGAAATGACCCGGATCATCTGGCAGATGATCAAGGACAAGCTGATCCACCCCTATCTCGATATCGACCTGAAATATTTCGACCTTGGCATGGAAAGTCGCGACGCCACCGATGACCAGATTACCATCGAGGCGGCCGAAGCCACTAAAAAATATGGCGTTGCGGTGAAATGCGCCACCATCACTCCGGACGAAGCGCGGGTTGAGGAATTTGGTCTGAAAAAAATGTGGCGCTCGCCAAACGGCACCATCCGCAACATTCTTGGCGGCGTTGTCTTTCGCGAACCGATCATCATCCGCAATGTGCCGCGGCTGGTCCCGGGCTGGACTCAGCCGGTGATTATCGGCCGCCACGCTTTTGGCGATCAGTATCGCGCCACGGACATGCTGTTTCCCGGCAAGGGCAAGCTGTCGATCAAATGGGAAGGCG
>JBCBSY010000313.1:0-3177 GCA_039818925.1 Pseudomonadota bacterium
CATCGCCTATCATGAAGGCGATGGTTTCAATCTCGTGTATTTGTTTTTTACTCATGTCTTTCAGATTGGTGTAGTAAATGCCGGGCCGCGAACCATCCGGAGACGGGCGGTTATAAAATGCAATCGGCGCCGTTTCCTGTCGCCACTCCTCGACGGCGCGCACTTCCAGCGGCGCCTCCGGCAGAATATTGAAGTATTGGTCGACATCGGAATAAATCGCATCGATATACGCCTTGGACTGATCGATATAGGCTTGGCGCCCTTCAGCGGTGTTCGGATAAAAGTTCGATGGATCAGTGCGCAAGAATTCAAAGAATTCAACAAGGTCGCCATCAAAGCCGACGTTTTTCATGATCTTGCGCATCTCCTTTCGGATGCGCCTCACATCTTTGAGCCCGATCTTGTGAACCTCCGACGCCGTTAATCCCTTCTCGCTGGTCCAGAACGCAATCCGGTTGTCATAGTAGGGTTCGCCGTCCGGCAATGCCCAAACTCCGTTCGGTCCATGAGACTGCGCCCGCAACGCTTCGATGCGAGCGATAATTTTTTCGATTGAGGACTTCACCGGGCCGAGCAGGGCGGCCTCGGCTTCATTCACAAGACGAGCTTTCTCCGCGTCGTCGATTTCAAGATTGTCAACTTTCGCTTTAAAGTCAGCAAAGATCGGCGCGTCTTCGCCATTGTCGTCAAACGGTGCGCCTGTGATCAGGTTCCGCGCGTCCCGGACAACCGGATCAAAAGAAAAAGATGTCGGCACGATGCCGCGCTGGGCGGCCATGTCGATTCCTTCGATTAATTGGTCGCCAACAACCGCGAGACCTTTGAGCCGGGAAATGTACGCCTGCGCATCGGAGACATTATCAACCCTGTGAATGTTCTGCAGAAACGTGACCGGGAACGTCACAGGGTTGTTCATGGTTGAAAACGCATAGCTGTGGAAGCGATATGGAAAGTCCGCCAGAGAACGTTCCTGCAAAAATTCGAAAATTCGATAGCTGACCTGCATTTGCTCCGACAGGGCGTTATAGTCGAACTCGGCGCGAAGCCGGGCGAGATCGCTTTTCGTTCGTTCATTCTGACGGACCGCTTCTGCGTCAGAAAAATCGTCCCATTCGCCATATTGCGCGGTCTTCATTCCCAGTTGCGCTTGGAAGAGGGGGCTTTCGGCGATATTGCGCTGAAAAAGTTCTTCAAAAAAAGCCGCAAGCCGCTCGTCTTCAGTTTGCTGCGTTTCGCTTTGAATGCCGGCGGCGTCTTGCGCGATCGCTTGCGGCGCTGTGAACGCAGTTAACGCAGACACAGCGAGCAGTGAGTTTTTGAGTGTTTTCAACATTTTATTCCCCATTATTCGGATTAAATCCTAGCGCATGAATGCGGTTTTATTCTGTTCTAGTCCAATTTCGCTTGTCGCCGATTGGTTTCATCGCGCATAGGGCTCGCTTCGCCGCATACTTAAGTCGTTTATTCCTACTGATTGCCACGCTGGGCGAGTGCGGCTTTTGCGGCGGCGAACAGGGCTTTCGCTTTGTTTTCACATTCCGCCTGTTCAGCGGCGGGGTCTGAGTCAGCGACAATCCCTGCACCGGCCTGAACGTGCATCACGCCGTCTTTCACAACGGCGGTGCGAAGCGCGATGCAGGTGTCAACATTGCCTTTCGCAGAGAAATAACCAATAGCGCCCGCATAAACGCCGCGGGCTGATTTTTCGAGCTCATCGATGATTTCCATAGCGCGTATTTTCGGCGCGCCGGAAACGGTCCCCGCTGGAAAGCCGCTGACCACCGCGTCGACAGGATGTTCGTCATCGCGCAACGCGCCAACCACATTGGAGACGATATGCATGACGTGCGAATAACGTTCGATTGAAAATTGATCCGTCACCTTGACGCTGCCGATTTTTGCCGAGCGCCCGACATCATTGCGTCCAAGATCAAGCAGCATCAAATGTTCGGCGCGCTCTTTCGGATCAGCAATAAGCTCCGCCTCCAGACGATTGTCTTCCTCCGGCGTAGCGCCGCGCGGGCGTGTTCCTGCAATGGGTCGAATGGTGATTTCGCCGTCGCGCACGCGGACAAGAATCTCCGGACTCGATCCAACCACGGCGAAGTCATCGAAGTTGAAGTAAAACATGAACGGCGACGGGTTTGACCGGCGCAAGGCTCTGTAGAGTTCAAGCGGCGTGGCGGCGAAAGGCCGGGAAAAGCGCTGGCTTAAGACAACCTGGAAGATGTCGCCGGCGCGGATGTATTCTTTGGCGGCCTTGACCATATTTTCATAGTCTGGACGGGCCGTGTTCGATTGCGCGGGCGCATCGAGCGAAGCATCGCCCGCCGCGCGCCGGGCGGGACTGGCCAGCGGCGCTTCCAGATCGGTGATTGCGTCGGCAAGCCGCTCCGAAGCTCGGGAGTAGGCGGCGCGTGCGGATAGGCCCGGTTCTGGCCGCACCGGAGAAAACAGGCTTATCTCCTGGCGAACATTATCAAAAACCGCAACGACTGTTGGCCTTACAAAAAGCGCGTCTGGCGTATCGATTCCGCCGTCAGGCCGCGTTTCAAGGCGCTCCATCTGCCGCGCCATATCATAGCCGAGATAACCAAACACGCCGGCCGCCATGGGCGGTGCGCCAACCGGTGGTTCCAGAGACGACTCCGCCAGAAGCGATTTCAGATTGTCGAGCGGCGCGCCCGATTGCGGCTCGAAACGATGCGGATCTGCGGCCGCGTTTCGATTGATGTGCGATTGAAGGCCATCACAGCGCCAAATAACGTCCGGCTTGAAGCCGATGATGGAGAAACGCCCGAGTTGTTCGCCGCCTTCTACTGACTCCAGCAAAAAAGCATTTCGCCGATTGGCGGCAAGCTTCAGATATGCCGAAACCGGCGTCTCAAGATCATTGACGAGGCTGCGATAAACGAGTTGCGCACGGCCTTCGCCGTAAGCGTTTTCGAATGCCGTGAAATCGGGACTGACGCTCACGCCAATTACAATCCATCAGCGAACAGCGCATCGATCTGTGAATTGTTCAACGTCACCCCATAGTCGTCACGGATACTCCGGATGAAGGCGTCCACCAATTCCTGATCGAGCTGGAAGCCAACAAGTTCCGCCAGTCTTTCCTCTTCCGCAGGTGAGATGACATTGCGGAAGTCCGGGAGATCGGGTTTGGCCGCAATGTCA
>JBCBSY010000314.1:0-3173 GCA_039818925.1 Pseudomonadota bacterium
CCGCGACGCGATCCGGGATATTGGCTACGAGCAGGAAGGCTTTCACTGGGAAACGGCTGACGTGCAGATTTTGTTGCATGGTCAGTCTGCGGATATTGCGCAGGGTGTTGATAACGCCGCCGATGCAAATGCCGAGGGTGCGGGTGATCAAGGCATCATGTTCGGCTATGCCTGCCGTGAGACGCCGTCTTTGATGCCGGCGCCGATCTATTACAGCCACAAAATTTTGCAGGATCTCGCTTCCGCGCGGCATGCGAAGGCAGGTGACGCCGGCCGGCTTGGTCCGGATGCTAAGAGTCAGGTGACGGTGCGCTATCGCAATGGCGAGCCTGTCGAAATCACGTCAATTGTCTTGTCGACCCAGCACCTAGATGAGAGTTGGGACTCTGATCGCGTTCGCGATGTCGTCGAGCCGTACATCCGGCAATCGGTCGCGGATCTTCAGATCGCGGAGAATTGCGTCTGGCATGTCAATCCGACGGGCAAATTCGTGATCGGCGGGCCGGATGGCGATGCAGGGCTGACCGGCCGAAAGATCATCGTCGACACTTATGGCGGCGCGGCGCCGCATGGCGGCGGCGCTTTCTCCGGTAAAGATACGACAAAGGTCGACCGCTCGGCGGCTTATGCTGCGCGTTACCTTGCCAAGAACGTTGTCGCCGCGGAGCTTGCCGACCGCTGCACCATCCAGCTTTCCTACGCGATCGGCGTCGCCCAACCACTTTCAGTCTATGTCGATCTGCACGGGACTGGTCAGGTGGACGACGAATCCCTTGAACGGGCATTGGCGGAGGTGATGGATCTTTCGCCATCTGGCATCCGCCGGACGCTTGACCTCAATAAGCCGATTTATGCGCGCACCGCAGCCTATGGCCATTTCGGCCGCGAGCCTGACGCGGATGGCGGGTTTTCGTGGGAAACCACCAATCTTGTCGAGGCGCTAAAAAAGGCGCTTTAGGCAAGGTTTTCCTTGAAAACGTCGAATTGGTCCTCCCTTGCCCGTCTGTTGACAGTGAGGCGGATATAGGAGGGAATTGTGCGGCTTTTGCTCGTTTCATTGATGGCGTTCGGCTTGTTTGGTTTGGCGGGGCAGGGTGCTTTGTCGCGCCAGAATGCGCCGGCGGATGATCCGGCGGCGCTGATAAAACAGTTCGAAGGGCGCTGGGCGTCCGACGGAAAAGCCTTTGGCGCATCTGCGCAAAGTGAAATGATCTGGGCTTATGCGCTCGACGACAAATTCATGCGTCTCGACTATCGAATTGAAATGACACGTGAGGGCGGCGAGGCTTCAGTTTTTCAAGGGGCCGCTTTTTACAGGCTAAGCGACAGCGCAAAGCTCCGCGCGTTTTGGGCGGACAATAGCGGCGATCTGCACCCAGTTTCCGCCGAGCACGACGGATCAGCTATCGTCTCACACTGGGGCGAAGATGGCGGCAAACAGGGCCGGACCCGTTATGAACTGCTCGGTTCAGGCGATATGATGGTGACCGACTGGATCAGAACGCCGGAAGGTTGGCGCCAATTCAATCGGAATGTGTTTACACGATCATCCGCCGACTAGGCTTGCGTATGCGGCGCCGTTACTCTTGCGCTGCGGGCGGGGCGTCGTCGATCTGACTGACACGTGATATGATACGCCATGTCCCGTCCGCTCCTTTAAGCCAAACATCCGTGAGCTTGTAGTGCGGCGGTAATTTGCCAACGCCTTCCTGGCTCCAATCGAGTGACCAGGTCGCCTGCGCAACCGCGACGCCGCCGACGACTTCAATGTCCGCCGACGTGACTTCAACCGCGTCAGCACTCATTCCCGTCATGCCCAGATAAGCTTCCTTATTTATCGGCGGCGCATCTGAATAGGTTCGAATAAGCCGGAAATCCGGGTGCATCAATTCGCTGACCGTATCGAGATCATCCGCGAGCAGCGCGCGCGCCCATGCTTTTTCCTGCGCCATCACGGCGTCGGCGGCCGACAGACTGTCATTCGCCAGACCGGTGCTTACCGTAAAGATCAGGGCCATTGCGGCGGCGATCACTCGTTTCATCTATATCTCCCCATCTGTTAAGGGCGTTACCCTAGCAGGCCGGGGCGCACAGGGCCAAGCGCTCAGCTGCAATCATGCTTGGCGGATGCGTGCTGTTCGACTATGGCGTTTCGACAATGGAACGGAAATATATCCCCCGGCTTTATGGCCGCCAGCAGGACAAACCGTTAAAGCCGCGGCAGGTGCGGTTGATGGAGGAACGCCTGCCGCAGCTCGCTATGCCTTTGACGGCGTCAATCGACCTTGCGGCGATTTTTCCGCAGGCAGACGAAATTCATATGGAAGTTGGTTTTGGCGGCGGCGAGCACCTTGCGTGGCAGGCGGCGCGCAATCCGAATGCAGGATTTATTGGCGCCGAACCTTTCGTTAACGGCGTCGGAAAACTGCTCGGGCATATCGACGATCAGAGCCTAAAAAATATCCGCATCCACCATGGTGATGCGCGGCCATTGCTCGAAGCGCTGCCCGATCGCGGATTGTCGCGCATCTATGTGCTTCACCCGGATCCCTGGCCAAAAAAACGGCACCATAAGCGGCGCATGATTTCGCCCTGGTTTCTGGAAGAAGCGGCGCGGCTGCTGCGGCCCGGCGGCCAGCTGCGCGTGGCGTCGGATATTCGTGATTATGTCCGCTGGACCCTGATGCATGTGCAACAGGCGAGCGCCTTCGAATGGATAGCCGAGCGTGCAGGCGACTGGAAAGACCGGCCTGAGGATTGGCCGCAGACACGATATGAAGCCAAGTCCCTACGGGAAGGGCGGACGCCCGCTTATCTTGTCTTTCGTCGCAAATAGAAGTCGGCTAACGGTGTTTTGACTTGCGGTTGCCGACGATCGCGACACATTGGGCGGCTAGGTGTTTGGCGGTTAGGGTGCGCTCTCGCGTGAAATTTTCTTCTCTCAGATTGCTGGCGCTGGTCTCGCCGGTTCTGCTCGCGGGTTGCGTTCAGATGACGCTTGCGTGGACAGATCTTGAGCCTGACGGCCCGACGGCGCAGCCGCCACTGCTTGCAGATGTTTCAATCGATGCGGAGCGTTGGCGCGCAGAGCGCGCGCCGGAACTGCGGCGCCAGCTGGAAGAGCATGTTTACGGCGTGATGCCGGAGGCCTCCTCGCTTTCCATCCTCGGGCG
>JBCBSY010000315.1:0-3156 GCA_039818925.1 Pseudomonadota bacterium
CGCGCGGTCGCTCGCCTTTCGTGATGATTCCGGACGCCTACCACCATTTGATGATGGATCAGCCAATCGCGTTCATTTCGACCTTGAGAAGCCTTCTAAGCGCCTGGCCGGTTCGATTCGGGGTCTAGCTTGCTTCTATGGATGAGAAGACTTGCCCAACACATTGAATTCGGCCAAAACACTGGAAAACTATCACGGGGTTTCCATGACTGACGACGCTGTGCAAAGCACCGAAGACGCCGAAGAGCACAAAAAATCCTATAACGCCATCATGAAAGCGTCGACTGAGATCGGCGTTCCGTTCAGCCTTGCCTTGACGATGTTTTTCACAAGCCTGGTCATGGCCAATGGCGTGCTGGTTTCGATTTTGCTGGGCGTGATTGTTTATGTCCTATCGCATCTCACCGTAAAACTTTTCTTCTCGCATTAGCGTGGGTGTCGCGCCCGCCGGAGGCCCGATGAAAATAGCCGTTCTGAAAGAAACGCGGTCCGGCGAGACCCGGGTGGCGGCAACGCCCGAGACCGTCAAAAAATTCGTGAGCCTTGGCGTAAATGTCGCCGTTCAGGCCGGGTCGGGGGAAGGCGCGCGCTTTTCTGACAACGCCTATGCAGAGGCTGGCGCGAGCATCAGTCCGAGCGCTGCTGACGCGGCGCAAGGCGCCGACGCTGTGATCAAAGTGCAAGCGCCTTCTGCCGAGGAAATGCGCGTCATCAGCCGCGGCACGAAGCTGATTGCGGTCCTCTCAGCATATAATGATCCGGACTCGATCGGTTCCTACGCGCGGCTTGGCGTTGACGCCATGGCTATGGATTTCATGCCGCGGATTACCCGGGCGCAGTCGATGGACGTGTTGTCGTCGCAATCCAACCTCGCCGGTTACAAGGCCGTTATCGACGCGGCGGCGTATTACGGTCGCGCCTTGCCGATGATGATGACCGCCGCCGGCACCATCGCGCCTGCGAAGGTTTTTGTGATGGGCGCGGGAGTCGCCGGCTTGCAGGCGATCGCCACCTCCCGCCGGCTGGGCGCGGTCGTCTCCGCGACCGATGTGCGTTTCGCCGCCAAGGAACAGGTGGAAAGCCTCGGCGCGTCCTTCGTCACCGTCGATGAAGAGGCGATGAAAAACGCGGAAACCGAAGGCGGCTACGCCAAGGAAATGTCGGAAGACTTTCAAAAGCGGCAAGCCGAGTTTGTGGCGGAACACATCAAGAAGCAGGATATTGTGATTACCACCGCCCTGATTCCGGGCCGGCCTGCGCCGCGGCTTGTGAGCGCCGACATGGTTCAATCCATGAAAGCCGGTTCCGTGGTGGTTGACCTGGCGGTTGAGGCCGGCGGCAATGTGGAGCTGTCGCGCGCCGGCGAGGCCATTGAAACAAGCGGCGTCACGATTCTCGGGTTTAAGAATGTTCCGGGACGCCTCGCGGCGGATGCGTCGAGCCTATACGCACGCAATGTTTTCAATTTCATTGCGGCGTTCTTCGATAAGGAAACCAGTTCCTTTGTCGCCGACCCCGAAGACGACATTATTAAAGCGATTACGTTGACCCGCGACGGCGCAGTCGTTCATCCGAATTTTGACGCGGTTGAGGAAGCCGCGCCAGCGGAATCGGAGCCAACGGCAGAAGACGAGACGCCGCCTAACCCTAAAGACGAGTAGCCCTTTTGAAGGAGTCCTTCACCCATGCAGGACAAACGCGAACAGGTTGAAGAGGCTGCCCAGGCAGCCGAAGAAGCCGCTCAGGCCGCTGAAGCCGCCGCCGCAAACGCCACCGGAAACGCTGAAGCCGCAACCGCCGCCGCAGAGCAGGCGCGTTCCATCGCAGACCAGCTTGCGATTATTGCGGCTTCAAGTCCGATATCCGATTTTGTGTTCTTGCTGACGATTTTCGTTTTGGCGATTTTTGTCGGGTACTATGTCGTCTGGTCGGTGACGCCGGCTTTGCACACGCCGCTGATGTCTGTGACCAATGCGATTTCGTCGGTGGTGATCGTTGGAGCGTTGATTGCGCTTGGCGCCGATCTCACTCAGTCAGCCAACAGTTTCTGGCCCAAACTTTTCGGGTTCCTTGGGGTGATGCTCGCCAGCGTCAACATATTTGGCGGCTTCCTTGTCACGCAAAGGATGCTCGCGATGTACAAAAAGAAAGAGCGTTAGGGGAACAGCATGGCTGATAATTTACCGGCGCTCCTTTACGTCGCTTCCGGCATTCTTTTCATCCTCGCATTGAGAGGTCTCTCGTCTCCGGAAACCTCCCGGCAGGGCAACCAGTTCGGGATGATCGGCATGGCGATCGCCGTGGCAACGACCCTTTTCGTGCTGGAGACCAAAGGCATCGGAACGTGGTTTTTCGTCGTGCTGGCGGTGGCGGCTGGCGCTGTTCCCGGCGCTTACATCGCGCGCAAAATTCCGATGACTGCGATGCCGCAATTGGTGGCGGCGTTTCACTCGCTGGTGGGCCTTGCGGCTGTCTTTATCGCCTGGGCCGCATTCCTTGCGCCGAAAGCGTTTAATATCGGCGAGCCCGGTCACATCCATACAGCCTCGATTATTGAGATGTCGATTGGCGCGGCGATTGGCGCGATCACCTTTTCCGGCTCTGTCATCGCCTTCGCCAAGCTGAACGGCAACATGTCTGGCAAGCCGATTTTGCTGCCTATGCGCCATCCGATCAATCTCGGCCTCGGGCTCGCAATTTTATTGATGATTGGCATGTTGATGACGTTCGAGCAGTCAGCGACGACGTTTTTTATTTTAACGCTGCTCGCATTTATTCTCGGCTTCTTGATCATCATCCCGATCGGCGGGGCCGACATGCCCGTGGTTGTCTCGATGCTGAATTCCTATTCCGGATGGGCGGCGGCGGGGATCGGCTTTACGCTTGAAAACATGGCGCTCATCATTACCGGTGCGCTCGTCGGGTCTTCCGGCGCGATCCTTTCCTACATCATGTGCAAGGGTATGAACCGGTCCTTTGTTTCCGTCATTCTCGGCGGCTTCGGCGGCGAGGACGGGGCCGCCGCGGCGGGTGACGGCGAAGAACGCCCGTTCAAACAGGGTTCCGCTGACGATGCGGCGTTCATCATGAAGAACGCGGGCAAGGTCATCATTGTGCCCGGTTACGGCATGGCGGTCGCCCAGGCGCAGCACGCAT
>JBCBSY010000316.1:0-3155 GCA_039818925.1 Pseudomonadota bacterium
CTCGTCCATCCGAGAGAAACACTACAAATGGTGTTCGGCCTTTTCTTTTTTCAAGCTCGACAGTCGCCGCAGCAGCATGAATACCTGCGGCAAGCGGCGTGCCTCCGCCGCCTGGCAAATGCGCAAGCGTCCGCCGCACACGCAATAGCGACCTGGTGGGTGGCAGCAAAAGCTCCGCCGCCATGCCGCGAAATGCAATCAGCGCAGCATAATCGCGGCGGGTATAACAATCAGCAAGCAGATATTCGACGGCGCCCTTTGCCTCGGCCATTCGGTGCATCGCTGAAGACCCCGATGCATCAACAACAAATATCACAACTGATTCAGCTCTGCCTTTGAATCGTTTGATGTGAATATCTTCTGGATAAACGCGAAGCCGCGTAGCGCCGTCCGAATTGCGCAGTTTTCGCCATGGCGCCGCGGTTCGCAGCGTTGAAATCACATCAAGACGACCGCCATCGCGCGGACTGCCTTTGCGCGGCGTAAGCGGGCGCCCTTTCAAACTTGACTCCACTAGTGCTCCCGACTTTCCTCCCGAACTGGCAAATGTTTTTTTTCGTATCGAATGGGCAGGTGTTTTTAGCGCCGGCCCAATAGCCGCGGTGCGCGCCGCGTTGACAAGCATGTCTTCAATGTTGTCAATATCAGCCAAATCGACATTGTTTTCCGGCGCTTCACTTTGTGCGTCTTGATGTTTTTCGGACGCACTTGACTCCGGCGGCGCATCGAATGGCGAAGAAATGCGCGGCGCAAATACAAGGCGCGTTGCCGTTTGCGCGTCGTTAATGGAAACCACATCGCGCCCTTCGTAAGCCGCGCAGGCGCGGGCGGCCTGCACACAAAACAACAGGGCGCGCATCGAAACAACGCCCAGCGACAATGAGGCCGCATTCATCGCATCAAATATTTGGTCGGGGATGGAAACGTCTTTAAGCCGCGCCCGTGCAGTTTTCACACTAGCCGCAGAACGCTCAAACGACGCTGCAAGATGAATAGACACCGCATTCAAATCAATTTGAAACGCAACCCGTTCCAGCAATATCGCTGGCGGCGATTCGGAAGCATCAGCGCTTTCATCATATAGCAAACATGCAAAGCGCGCCGGATCACAGCGGGAAACGCCGCCGCGTTCAACATTGACGGCGCCCGTATCCATCGCCGATGCGATATGGGCTGCGGTCGCCACCGACATTCTTTCAGCCATCGCCGTGATGATAACGCCATCATGCGCTTCCGCAAAAAGCCCCCTCTCGGCGACTGGCTTTCCCTGATTAAGCGTCATGGAAAGATCAAGCCCACCCAGCAATCGATCCTCTCCCGCACTTGTCGGAATTTTCCGAATTGGGGTTGCTGCAGGCAATAGCGAAATAAATTGATCCGTCCACAAATCACGAACGGGCCCTGCGCCAGACCGAATGTTGACCCCGCCCAACCCTTTGGGGTTAATGGCAAGCAAAATGGCGGCGGACTGGGCGCCCTCCCACAACTTTTTTGCTGCTTCGACTTTCGTTTGCGCCTCAGCAGCTGCTATTGCCTTTATCGGGCCGGCTTCTAAGGTGTGCTGATCAGTCGATGTCACGCGATCAACACCTCTTCAACAGCGCGCCGAACACGGGTTCCCGCATCTGTTTCATCAAGCGGGTCTTTGCGCAACCGGTGCCGGAGGGCTGGCTCTGCAATAACCGCAATGTCTTTAATGGAAACCTTATCTCGCCCCTCGAGTGCTGCGTGGGCGCGGGCCGCACGCATGAGTGTCAATTCACCGCGTAGTCCATCAGCGCCAAGCGTAATGCATAGCGTTGCAGTCTTCGCTAAAACGGCCTCTGGCGTATCGATATTGTCGATCGCTTCGCGCGCGGCTTCGATTTTTTTTCGTACGGCGCTGTCTTTTCTTTTCCATTTCTTGATGAAAGCTTCCGGGTTCCGTTCAAAGCTGTCACGTCTGCGGACAACTTCGATGCGGTCACCAACCTCAGTGGGTGTTCGCACATCAACGGAAAGACCGAAACGATCCAGCAGTTGCGGGCGCAGCTCCCCCTCTTCCGGATTGCCGCTGCCAACGAGGACAAAACGCGCTGGGTGACGAACGCTTAGGCCTTCGCGCTCGACAACATTCTCTCCAGACGCTGCGACATCCAGAAGAACATCTACAAGATGGTCATCAAGTAAATTTACTTCATCGATGTATAAAAATCCGCGGTGGGCGCGCGCAAGCAATCCCGGCTCAAAACGCTTTTCGCCCTGAACAAGCGCCTTCTCAAGATCGAGCGCGCCGACCACCCGATCCTCAGTGGCGCCCAAAGGCAGATCGACAACTGGCGCTGGGTCCAGTGTTTTTGTGAGAAGGTCAGATTTTTTCCCACTCTTACAGTTTTCACAGAGTCTTATTGGCGCCGCCGGATTACAGCGGAAGGGGCAATCCTTGATGACCTCAATCTTAGGCAACAGGGCCGCCAACGCACGAATGGCGGTCGATTTACCGGTACCGCGATCGCCAAAAGCCAGCACGCCGCCAATATGCGGATCGACGGCGGACATGAGGAGCGCGCGTTTCAGTTCGTCCTGACCAACAATGGCTGTAAAAGGGTAAGGCATCACAATAGATACAGACTAGATCAGCTTGAAGCGTTCAATCAATCATGGAAAAGCCGCCAACAAATATGCTGGCGGCTTCTAACTTGTTCGATAGGGATAACGTAACGGCGTTATTCCGAAGCCGATTTCAGATAAGCGATAACATCCGCCCGATCTTGCTCGGAAGGAAGACCTGGGAAAATCATCCGTGTCCCCGGAATATATTCCTGCGGGTTTTCCAAATAGGCGAACATCACTTCTTCGGTCCAGACAATTCCTGAATTTGCATTGGCGTCCGTATAGTTGAAACCCTCAACGGATCCTGCTTCACGCCCGATAATATTGTAAAGAGACGGTCCGACGCGGTTCTGACCTTCCTGAACCGTGTGACAAGCCATGCATTTCGCAAAAACCCGCCTGCCTTGTGCAGCATCGCCGGTCAATGCAGCATAGGCTGATGCGGCGTCACCCTGCGCGGAAACCGCAACGGCTTCGACTGCATCACCAGCATCAGCAGCAGCGTTTTCAATCGCGGCGCCGGCGTCTTCCGCCATGTCGCCTGCCGCATCAGCGGCATTCGC
>JBCBSY010000317.1:0-3142 GCA_039818925.1 Pseudomonadota bacterium
GCTGCCCCTCTCCACACGCGAACAGTCAGCGACGCCGACGCCCGCTGCAGCGCCTTCGGCCGAAACTGTGGACGATGCGGCCTGTGTTGATCCTGCGCTTTTTGATGAGCCCAAAAACGATGAAGTCGAACTAACTTACGCTGCCATCACGAATTTGCGGCAGCGGTTCGATGGCAGCGTCGACGAGAATGAACGCCGCGCGATCGCCGCGACACTCGCCCTCGCCTATATCCATATTGGATTTTTCGAAGAAGCAAGCGCAATTGCATTAGCGCAAGCTCAAGACCGTGACGCGAATCTGACCGTAATTGGTGGGCTCGCAGCTGCAGCCGCCGGAGACACGGGACGCGCGATGCGCACTCTGTCACCGTTTCGGCAGTGCGGGCCGCTGATGGAACTCGCCTACGCCGCTGCAGCGCCTGTCGACCACAGCACAGTCGAACCAATGACGCAAACGCACATCGCCGCCCTCAATGCCGCCGCCAAATCATTGCGCGCGCCGCTTGCGGAGATGCTCGGCCTAAACGCTCTTGAAAAAAATCATACGACTATCGCCCGGGAATTTTACAAGATCGCCCATGAAGCCCGGGGAGACGAACGCAGTCCGGCGCTGGCCATTCTGGAAAACGCGCTCGGTACCGCGACACAAGCGGCGAAATTACCACAAAATGCAGGCGCCACAAAAACCTCAGCCGCGCCAGCAACGATATCTGAGGAGCTAAAGGAAGTTGCGCAAACACCCGGCCCCCTCCAGGCAAAAGCGCTCGCAATCCTCGCTGAAGATTATGAACGGCGCGCCGACGCCGCCTATGAAGGGCTGCTCGATGACATCGCCGCTCAAGGGGCGCGCCGGGGTTCCTCCCTGTCCGAAGCACGCGCCTCATTTGCCGGCGCCAAAGCGCTGGTTAGCGCCGGTCGGTTGCGGGAGGGGGTGCGGGTTCTCGAGGCCGCCGCCCGATTCGCGCCGAGCGCGCAAGAAGCAAGTCAGGCTTTGGCGCGGTCATTTTTATTGAACGCTCTTCTCGCCGATGACGAGACACGGCTCGAAGCGGTCGCGTCATTTTTTGAGAATCGCAGCTTTCTGGATGATGCTGAAAACGCTGAATTGAATCTTGCGGTCGCGAGAGAATTAGCCGCCTACGGGGCGAACGCGCTTGTTGATCAGGCCTTAACCGAAACGCCTGCCTCCTGGCGCGCACAAAGCGACGCCGTCAAAGGCTTGTCATATCTCAATAGCGGCGACGCGCAGCGTGCGCTTGATGTAGCTGCGCGCGGTCAGCCAAGCGTTGAATTGGCTCTTGTCGCTGTACGTGCGTATGAACGCCTGAACGATAAAGCCGGCGCTGTCGCTGCGATTAAAGCAGGATTACGCGCCAATGCTCCTGAACCGGAATTTACGAATGCCGCCTGGCGCGCCGAAGATTGGCGGCTCGCCGTCGACGCATTCGAAAAAACATCGCCGAATGCACAAACAGCTAGCGCTGCAACTCGTGCGAGCCTTGCCGCATTAAATGCAAACGCCAAAGCCCTGCCGAATGGCGCTCGGGAGGCGCTCGCGGACCGGCCCGACGCCCGTCGCGCGCTGGCGCACATGTTTAAGCAAGCGCCGAATGTGAACATTCGCACTGTTGATCTGCTCGCGGATTTCAGCACCGGCGTGAAAAGCGAGACCATTTTTATGCAGACCGGTATTGGCGCCGGCGGAGACTGATTATGAGCAATCCGGTTTACGTTGCATTATCCAAACAGGCGGGACTCGCCAAAGAATTAAACAGCATTGCGAACAATGTTGCGAATGCCAGTACGGCTGGCTACCGCCGGGAAGGCTATTTGTTTTCTGAATACGTTCAGGCGCTCGAGCCGCAAGACCGCAGCATGTCGCAAGCCAATGTTGGCGGCCGCTTTTTTGATGCAACGCCAGGCGCGTTGACCAGCACCGGCGGCACATTTGATGTCGCAATCGACGGTGATGGCTTTTTTCTGGTGGAAACACCGCGCGGCGAGCGCCTGACGCGCAATGGCTCTTTCCAGCTCGACGCTGAAGGGCAGCTTATCACGCATGACGGCTATCGTGTTCTTGGCGAAGGCGGTTCGCCCGTCGCCATTCCGCCAGACGCCTCAAGCGTAACAATCGCCCCTGACGGCTCAATCGCCGCAAATGGGGCGCCCATTGGCCGGTTGGGCCTTGTGAGCATCGAGCCCACAGCCCTGGCTCGTGAAGGCGGCAATCTCTTTGAAGCCACAGAAGAATACCAGACACTGGAAAACCCGAAACTTCGCCAGGGGTTTGTTGAGGCGTCGAACGTGAACGCCGTCATTGAAATTTCGCGCCTGATCGAAGTGCAGCGCGCTTATGAACTGGGTCAACAGCTTTTGAAAGACGAAGACGAACGGATTTCAAAAACTGTTGACGCCATGCGACGCAGTTAAACTGCGCGGATAACAAGGAGGCTTGAAATGCAAGCTTTAAGGATCGCCGCCACAGGCATGGACGCACAACAAAAGCGCGTTGAAGTCGTGTCGAATAACATTGCGAATATGAGCACCACCGCCTATTCCGCCCGCCGCGCAGAGTTTGCGGATCTGCATTATCAGCAACTGCGTGCACCCGGCGCGATTTCTTCGTCCACCGGCCTCATCGCGCCCGCCGGCATTGAGATGGGGCTTGGTGTTCGCACCTCCGCAATCACGGTAAATGTCGAACAGGGGTCGCTGCGTCAGACCGGCGGCGACCTTGATCTCGCTATCGAAGGCCGAGGCTACTTCGAGGTGACGCTCCCGTCCGGCGATCCCGCCTTCACGCGCGATGGCGCATTCAAAAAAACCGGCGAGGGTTTGATCGTCAATTCAGAGGGCTATCCCCTCGCTGGCGATATCACGATACCGCAAGACGCGCGCTCCGTTACAGTCAACAATAATGGCGAAGTCTTCGCCTATTTTGACGGCCAGACCGCGGGCCAGCAGATCGGCACGCTGACCTTGTCAATTTTCGTCAATGAAAAAGGTCTTGAGGCGATTGGCGGCAATATGTTCCGCGAAACCCAGGCCTCCGGCGCGCCAATCCCCGGAGAACCCGGCCTTGATGGCCGCGGCGCCATCCGCCAGGGCTTTCTTGAAGAAAGCTCCGTTGATGTTGCGCAAC
>JBCBSY010000318.1:0-3138 GCA_039818925.1 Pseudomonadota bacterium
CGTCGAGTTGGCGCAGCGAACCGGCGGCGGCGTTGCGCGGATTTGCAAACGGTTCCTCACCTTCCGTTTCAAGTCGCTTGTTGAGCGCCGCAAAATCTTCATGGCTCATATAGACTTCGCCGCGCACTTCCAGGACATCCGGGGCGCCGTCAAGGCGCTGCGGAATGTCGTCGACAGTCAATGCATTGGCGGTGACGTTTTCACCAGTCTGACCATCGCCGCGCGTCGCTGCGCTGATCAAATGGCCGCCTTCATATCGCAGCGTCAGCGAAAGCCCGTCGATTTTCGGCTCGGCCGTGTAGGCGAGTTCTTCTTCTGCGCTGTGGCTGAGAAAGCGCCGGATCTTTTTATCGAATTCACCGACATCGTCATCATTGAACGCATTGTCTAGCGACAACATCGGGACAGCGTGTTTTGATTTTTCAAACTTTGCTGATGCTGGCGCGCCGACTTTATCCGACGGAGAGTCCTTACGCTTCAATTTTGGAAAGCGCTTTTCAATAAGAAGGTTTCGCCGGCGCAGCGCATCATATTGCGCATCGGATATTACCGGCCGGTCTTTCTCGTAATAAGCCGTGTCGGCTTTTGCGATGGCGTCGGCGAGACGCGCAAGTTCGGTTTCCGCTTCCTCTGGCGCAAGCTTATTGACAGGGATCTTTTGGGTGCTGGCGGCTTTTTTGCTCATGAATGGGTGTTATTCGGCTTAAGCGGTCTTTGCCAGTTTTTTCCGCGTGGACCTTTTCTTAGCCGCTTTAGTCGGCGCGCCAAGCAGGCGACGGGCGGCGGCGCGCGCTTCATCTGTCACCTCGGCCCCGGAAAGCATGCGCGCAATTTCCTCTTCACGCGCGGTGTCTTGGAGCGGCGTCACACGGGTCAAGGTGGTTGATTTGGTCTGCGTCTTTTCGATCCGCCATTGCGTGCCGGCGCGCGCGGCCACTTGCGGACTGTGAGTGACCACAAGCACCTGCGCGTCGCCGGCCAGCCGCGCAAGCCGCTCTCCCACCGCATCCGCAACGGCGCCGCCGACACCGGCGTCGACTTCGTCAAAGATGATGACCGTCCGGTTTTCTTTCGCCGCGAGGGCGGCCTTCATCGCCAGCACAAAGCGCGAAAGCTCGCCGCCGGACGCGATGGATTTCAACGGGCCCGCTGGCGCGCCGGGGTTGGTGGCGACCATGAATTCCACGCTGTCAAAGCCATCCGATGTCGGATGGCTCTCATCAACAATAATGTGGGTTGAAAATGAGGCTTTTCCTAATTTCAGCGGGGCGAGTTCGCGCGCAACCGCGCTGTCGAGTTTTTTCGCCGCCCCCGCGCGCGCCGTTGAAAGCGCTTTCGCGGCTTTGGAAAAGCTGGCGCGCGCATCGCGGACATCCTTTTCAAGCGCGTCAAACGCCGCCTCCCCCAATTCAAGATCATCCAGCATCTTGCGCGCCTTTTGAAGAAATCCGGCCAGCCCATCCGGCGTTACGCCATGCTTTCGCGCCTCAGCGCGCAACGCAAAGAGCCGCTCTTCCACCCGGTCAAGCTCATCGGGATCGGCGCCAAACCGCTCTATGGCCGCATCCAGGACGACACGCGCCTCAGTGGCTTCGTTCAGCGCGGAATCAAGCCGGGCGACGGCGGCGGCCAGCGGGTTTTCCGTCCCTTCAGCCGCCCCTTCGACACGGGTCGCCGCGCGCTCAAGCCGACGTAACGCCGTCGCGAGTTTGGAATCAAAGGCGCCTTCCGACATCACCGCAGCGGCTGCGTTCAGGTCTTCTGCAATTTTGTCCGACGCCATCAATTCCGCGCGGCGCGCCGCCAGAGCAACCTCTTCCTCCGCCTGCGGATCAAGCGCATTCAATTGTTCGACCACGTGACGCAAATAGTCCGCCTCCCGAAGCGATGCCGCGCGTTCCTGTTTTTTCTCCGTAAGGGCCGCCTCTGCGTCCTGCCACTGTCGCCATAACTTCGCGACATCAGCAGCTTTTTTTTCAAGGCGACCGAAATCGTCCAACATCGCGCGGTGAGCCGATGCTGTCAGAAATCCACGTCCGTCATGCTGGCCGTGAATTTCAATCAGTGTCTCGCCAATTGTCCGCAGCATCGCGACGGAAACCGGCTGATCGTTCACGAAGGCGCGGCCGCGGCCATCAGCGCGCTGCACCCGACGCAAGATCACCTGGTCTTCGCCTGTATCGAGGCCGTTTTCTTCAAGCGCATTCCAGACCGGGTGATCCGCGCGCGGCTCAAAACTGACAGAGACAACGCCCTGTCTTGCGCCCTGACGCACGGCGCCGCGTTCGGCGCGCCCACCGACCGCAAGCCCCAGCGCGTCAAGAAGAATGGACTTTCCGGCGCCGGTCTCTCCGGTCAGGGCCGTCATGCCAGGACCCAGCGACAGACGCGCCTGATCGATCAGCACAAAATCCTGAATGTTAAGGGCGGTTAACATAGCGAAATCACAATCACCCGTCGCACCGGCGCCAGGCCCCGGCGACATCGTGTGTATCGCAGTTCGAGGTCGCCTTAAAGCGGGTCGCGCGCTTCTTCAATCGCTGTTGGCGGCGCATTATCGCGCGGCCCCAGCTCTTCAAGCTGTGACGGTGAAGGCGGTTCAAGAGCGCGCAGATCATCCGGATCGATATCTTCAATCGACGGCGTCTCGCGCGCGGGGCGCGCGGGGGCGCGACGTTCGGGACGAGAGCCCTCTGCAAGGAGATTGCGGCTTTCAAACAACCGGAAGCTATCCTGATACCAGGAACTGCCCGGATAATTGTAGCCAAGCACTGCAGCAGCGGCGCGCGCTTCATCAACTATGCCAATTTCGAGATAGGCTTCCGCCAGGCGGTGCAACGCTTCGGGCACATGGCTGGTGGTCTGATACTGCTCAACCACGGTCTTGAACCGGTTGATCGCGGCAATGTGTTTGTTCTGCTTTAAATAGAACCGCCCCACATACATCTCTTTGCCAGCGAGATGGTCAAAAGTCAGGTCGAGTTTCAACCGAGCATCGCGTGCATATTCCGTATCCGGATAGCGGCGGATCACATCGTTGAGCGAGGCAACAGCATTGTTGGTGTATTCCTGATCGCGACCAACGTCGCGGATGCGCTCATAAAAACACATCGCTTTCAAGTAATAAGCGTAAACCGC
>JBCBSY010000319.1:0-3135 GCA_039818925.1 Pseudomonadota bacterium
GCCGATGGCGAGCGACGGCCAGCCGCTGAACTGGACCGCGGGCCAGCCTTCGAATTGAATGCGCGCCTCCGCGCCTGGACGCACAAGCGCAACGTCGCGCCCATTGATGAAGATCTCCACGACGCGCGCTGCGTTGTCAGGCACGAACGTTGCGACCACTTCGCCGACGTTTACGAAAGTCGCCGCGTCGCCAGCGTTAACGGATAGGATAACGCCGTCGCGGGGCGCGCGGACGATCTGGGCAGACAGCCGCGAGATGGTGACGTCGATCCGATTCAATTCTGCGTCAACTTCGGCGACCCGGGCGCGGATGTTTTCCGCGCTAATATAGGCTTGCTCATAGTCGCGGCGCGCGGCGAGCCCCTTATCGTAAAGGTCCTTTGTCCGCAGAAGATCGATCCGCTCGGTCTGGAGCGCTGAGTCCGTCGCTTCACGCTTGGCGACAATCTGGTCGCGCTCAGCTTTAAGGCGCTCAAGCAGCTGCGGGTCATTGTCGACGATCCTGACGATCGGATCGCCGACATTGACCCGACTGCCGTCGCGTACATACCATTCTTCGATGCGGCCTGAGACAAGCGCATTAATCTCCTGAAGCCGGTCATTCGGATTGAGGGCCGTCACCGTGCCGGCGCCGGAGGTCGTTTGCACCCATGGCGTCAAAACGAGGAACGCTATTGCAAAAATCGATGCAGCGCCCAGCATCCATCCAACAACCGTCACGATGCGCGGCATGCGGATCGATTCAAGGGTCTTAAAATATTGACTGTGTTGCTCGTTGAGGGACATCGCGTCAGTGCTTTCCGACAAGGGCAGGCGGTTCTTTTGCGTACACGTCGCCAGCCTCATCGCTTTCCAGCGAGCCGTTTTCGCCATAGGCGACTTTCGCGAAGTTCTCGAAATTTTCAAAGATGAATTGACGCTCTGGCTCGGCGTAAAGGAACGTATCGAACCCAAGATTGCGCCGCCGGCGCGTAAAGTAGAGAACCGTGTTGCTCTTGTCCGCCTGCAGATGAGCAATAGCGCGCGCGAGGCAGTCTTCGGCGACAAGGTCGTAGAGCTGATTGAGCACCAGCACTTTGGGTCGCGATATAATGGCCGAAGCCAGCTTCAAGAGCATGGTTTCAGTTATCGACAGGGGCCATCCCGTGCTCGCAATATGGGTGTCGAGCCCATCCTCAAATTGCGCCACGACGCCATTTAATCCAACGAGTTTCAATACTTCCAGGACGCGCGGCGGCGATACATCTTCTGCGCTCAAATGTAGGTATTCACGGATCGACATTTCGATGACGGTGGGGCGATCAAGCACAATGATCTCTTGATGGAGCGTGCTTGTGTCCGCGTCGCTGATGTCAGCCCCGCCGAGCGCGACATAGCCGCCATGTGGCGGCTCACGCCGTTTCAGAAGATTTGTAATCAGGCGCTGCAGACCATGGCTTTGTGTTGTCGCCATCACGGTCGCACTGCACGGGATTTCAAAGTTGAGGACTGTCGGCGCGCCGCGCGACTCGCCACGCACATCGACAAAGGAAAGGCTCGCATCCTGGCCGATATAGCCCGCCGCGCGGTCCGGCTCTTCGAGCTCGACGTCGAGAAAAAGCGACAGCTCCTCAACCGCCGCGCACAGATCGTAGAAATAGACGAGATAATAGCTGAGTTGGGAAATCCCGAAGAAGACCGCGGACAAAACAAGCTCCGCTGCGACAAGCTGTCCAAGAGAGAGCTGGCCCTGGATTACGAGCCAGCCGCCGAGACCGAGCAGGGCAGCGCTGGCCGCTGCATAGATAATGAGAAAGCTGATCGCCTGGGAAAAATGCTGGCGGAAATGCTGGCGATGCTCGTCAATGTAACGGCCCGTGACGGCGTCGGTTTGCGTCAGCGCATAGGCGATGTGATGTGGTGTTTTGAAGAACCCGTTTGAGGCGGCTAGACCTTCCAGCCAGGCCGCCGCCATGTGTTTACGATGCGACAGGTTGATTGATGTGCTGATCGCCTTCTTGCCCCAGACTAACCATACGGCCCAAAGGAGCGCTACGAGCACCGCGTTAAACGCGAGAAAGAGCGGATGATAGAAGGAGACGAGCACAAACCCGACGCCCGCTTGCAGGATCAACGTAAAGCCGCCGATGAACAGGCCGGGCATTGTCTTCTGTACAATGACGATGTCGAAATAGCGATTGAATAGAGGACCGCGTCCATCGTCGTGGAAGAAAGGATTTTTTGCGTAAAGCGCGCGGATTGCGATCTCCGAGACGAGGCGTGCATAAAAGCGCCGGCCAAAGATCTCCATCAGATGAATACGCATTGCGTTCAGGAGACCCGACATGAGAAGCAGGCCAAATAGGGTGAGCGAAAGGACGATTAGCGGCGCGGCCAGCCCGGTGTTGGCAACGGTGTTGATCAGCATCTGCACAGAAATCGGCGTAGCGAGCGACAAAAGACTAATGCCGACGCCATAAATCATGGCGAGCGAATAAAAGTCACGTTCAGGGCCGAGAATGTTGAAGATTTTCGAGATCAGGCTCGAAATCTTGAACTCGCCCTGCGCGCCATATTTACTCGATGGTTGTTCCGCACTGCTCAACCCGTCGCCCCTTTTTTTGCAGTATACTTTATTTACGCGACAAATCGTCGCTTGGATTGGTTAATTCCCGATAAAGGGGGAAGGTGGCGCGCCGCCTAGCGCCCATGCGCGCATATGGGCGTGGCTGCGGATGAGATGCGGCTCATTTGCGAGGCATTCTTGGGGAATCGGGTCGGTGAGTTTGAGGATGAAGACAGCATCCGATACACGGGAAGACCATTTGATGATTCGCATATCGGACATTGCCGACTCTCTTTGACTATCTAGCTGACCTCGAGCGCGCCCTCTTTCGCCAGCGCTCGATGTTCATACGGACTAATGCCGCGCATACGTTTAAATGCCGCGCTAAATGCGAAGGGACTCCTATAACCGATCTTCTCCGCAACAGTTCCAACCGTTTCTTCGGGACGGGTCAAAAGATCGGCGGCAATCGCCATGCGCCAATTCTTCAAAAATGACATTGGCGGCTCGCCAACGATGTCATTGAACCTGCGCGCCAACGATGCGCGAGATGTATTGACCGCCGAGGCAAGCGCCTCAATCGTCCAGGC
>JBCBSY010000320.1:0-3116 GCA_039818925.1 Pseudomonadota bacterium
CGTCGGTTTTTCAGGAAACTCACCGCGCCTTGCCGTCCGTGTTCGACATTTACGAAAAGTCAGCCGCGTAATCCGGCCAATCCGGATCAGTGCAGGCGGATCGAAACACTGACACATCCGATCACCAGCGCACCCGCCGCAACAATGGGCGGAAAGTCGCCGCGCGTTGAATGCGCCTCCAGACGCGACCCGCCCGGCCCCGTCCGCCACCGCCGCAGAACCGGCGTGTCTTCCACCAACGCCAGGCAATAGTCGCCGTCATCGGGCGCACGGTCTTCATAGTCGATGACCACGAGCGTGTCCGGATGGAAAGCCAGGTCGACGGCGGGGTCATTGATAAAGAGCGCAAAAAGCCGCGACGCGCCCAGCGTGACCGGGATATAGTCCTCCGCCATCACATGCGGATCAGCGCCAGTGTCGCGCGCAAATAGAGCGGCAGATCGAAAACTGATCACCGGCACATGGCGCACCGGGCGGCGGATATAAGCGGCCGCGGCATGTTTATCGCTTTCGGCAGACGACCGGTCGCCAGCGGCCAGCCAGTCAAGCGGCGCATCCAGCGCGTCCGCGAGCTTGGCGAGCGTCAGCCGACGTGGATCATGAACGCCGCTTTCCCAGTTTGCGATTGCGGGCTGGCTAACCCCCACCCTTGCAGCGAGATCGGACTGGTTCAGCCCCTTGGTTTTGCGGGCTTGCCGGATGCGCTCGCCAATGGATCTGGCGGCGCCGGCTTGTGTCGATTGCATAATCCCTCCGCGATTATAAGACTAACTTATAATATACGCATTTGGCGCGCGATAAAACTCTTCTCCCGCGAGAAATTCTGCGCCTAGATCGGACCAAACTATGAAAACATAATACTTTTTCCAGTAAACTGGCCAGTATAAAAAACATTTGCGAAAGGCTTGAAAAAATCAGCTTGGCTTATATTTTACGCCCCGTGGAAACGTTCAATGCATAGATCGGGGTAAGCGATGACTGACCTGTGCGATCGCGACGGCGCTGACCGGCTCGCGAGCAAAATTCAGGATTTCTGGCGTAAGCGCGGCTTTGATGTCGTGGTGGAAATGAAGGACGAAGGTTTTGTTTCGACCATGCGCTCCGCCCGTACGGATGTGCGCAGCAACATGATCAACGGCATGCCGACAAAGCTGATGAGCGCGGAAGCGGGCTAACCCGCTTCACCGGATCCGTTTAAGTTTGCGCATGAAGCAAGCCGCCAATCAATTCGGCGGCTTCGCGATAGTGCGAAAATACGGCCGCCGCATCTGATTTCAGCGTGATTGGACCATAGCCGAAGTCGGCCAGAAGGCACGGCAGGTTCGCCGCGTTCGCCGCGCGTATGTCGGTGTCGCTGTCGCCCAGAAACACCGCCCGCCGCACGCCTGTCCGCTCAAGACACAGATGCACCGGCGCCGGATCGGGCTTGGCCGCGCTCGCCGTGTCGCCGCCGACGATGGTTTCAAACAAGTGAGACAGGCCGAGCGCCTCAATGAGCTGCACGGCGTTGCCTTCGCGCTTGTTGGTGCAGATCGCCGCTCTCATGCCAGCCGCGCGGAAGCTTTCCAGCATCTCCACGGCATGATCGAACGGCCGGGAATGAACGGCGATATTCTCCCTATAGTGAGACAGAAAATGCGCGAGCGTATGATCCAGCTCCTTGTCGCTCACCGCACGTCCGGCGCTTAGCTCATAGCCGCGCATCAGCATCCGCCGCGCGCCATGTCCCACCAGACCGCGTACTTCCTGCGCCGCCACCGGCCCCAACCCTTCTCCGGCCAGCGCATGGTTCATCGACGCGGCCAAGTCATCCGCCGTATCCACCAGCGTGCCGTCGAGATCGAAAATGAGTGCTGCGTCCGAAAAATCCGCTGCCATCGGGCTGCCCGTTTTTGTTGCTAGTTTCTCGCCGCTTGTCATTTGCGGCGCTTCGCCCAAAAGCTCTTAGGCTGGTTCGCCAGGCTTGTGATAGGGGCCCGGGGAACAGGCACGTATCTGAGAGCCGAGAATCTGATAGATAAGTCTAGATAACTGCTGCGGGAAAGAATGAAAGTGCGCTTGTTATGAATAAGAAGGGGACAAAGACCCGGATTGCCGCTGTTATTCTCGCCGCCGGTCACGGCACACGCATGAAGTCTGCTCTTCCCAAAGTCATGCATCCGATTGGCGCACGCGCTATGATCGCTCATGTTATCGATGCCGCCCGAGCGCTGTCGCCACAGCGGATTGCGGTCGTGATCGGCGACCATGCACCTGCCGTTGGCGAGTTCGCCAAAACGCTCGACCCGAACATTTCCGTCGCCGTCCAGGCTCCGCCGAAGGGAACAGCTGACGCCGTGGCTCAGGCGATGCCGGCGCTGGACGGATTTTCCGGCGCCGTGCTCGTTCTTTACGCCGACACCCCGCTGGTGACGCCGGCGACCTTGCAAGCGCTGGCGGCGGAGATTTCATCCGGTGCCGCCGTTGCAGTGTTGGGCTTCACCCCCGAAGAGCCAGGCGCCTATGGCCGCTTGAAACTTGACGACGCCGGCTCGCTCGCCGCCATTGTCGAGGCGAAAGATGCATCTCCCGAGGAGCTGGAGATCGGATTGTGTAACTCCGGCGTCATGGCGATCGACGCCGCGTTTTTGCAGGCGCGCTTGAAAGATATCGACGCCAATAATGCTAAGGGCGAATACTACCTGACAGACATTGCAGCGCTCGCGCGCAAAGATGGAAAAGCCTGCGCTGTCATCGAAGCGAAGCCGGACGAAGTGCTTGGCGTCAACTCACGGGCCGAGCTCGCGGCCGCAGAGGCGGTGTTTCAGAACCGGATGCGGCGGAACGCCATGGAAAACGGCGCAACGCTGGCGGACCCATCCACGGTTTATTTTTCTTGGGACACCAAGCTCGGCGAAGATGTGGTGGTCGGTCAGCACGTTGTCTTCGGTCCGGGCGTGCGGGTCGCTGATAACACAGAAATCAAACCGTTTTCGCATTTGGAAGGCGCTTCGCTCGCCGCCGGCGCCGCCGTCGGCCCGTTTGCGCGCCTGCGCCCCGGCGCAAATCTCGGAACCGGCGCAAAGGTCGGTAATTTTGTCGAAGTCAAAAACGCAACACTCGGGGCCGGCGCGAAG
>JBCBSY010000321.1:0-3110 GCA_039818925.1 Pseudomonadota bacterium
CGGCGCGGACTCGACATTGAACTGGTAAATTCCGGCCTCTAACGCCGCGCGCATTTCATCCGCCGTTTTGCCAACGCCGGAGAACACAATCTTTTCCGGCGCAATCCCGGCTTTCATGGCGCGGATCAATTCGCCGCCGGAGACAACATCGGCGCCTGCGCCCTCGCTTTCGAGAATGCGCAGGACGGCGATATTTGAGTTGGCTTTTACCGAGAACGCAACCAGCGGATCGGCCTTTGAAAAAGCCTGCCGGAACACCTGTATGTGTCGGCGCAAGGTCGATTCGGCATAGACATAAAACGGCGTGCCGACTTGCTCGGCAATCGCGGTCAGGTCTACATCTTCCGCATAGAGACGGTCGTCTTTGTAGCTGAAGTGATGCACCAGGCGCTTACCGGTTCAATGACTGTTGCTCGGGTTCGTCAGGCGCGCGCAAAGGCGCCTTCTTTCCACAAGCTGTGACGGCGAAAGCAAGGACGAGGATGAGTATCAACACACGCATATAGTCGCTCCTTATTTCTTTTCGTCAGCCAGTGCATTGAGCCATCGTTTGGCCTGCGCTGTTACGTTGTCCGGATTGGCGCCGCCAAAAGATTTCCGCGACATGACCGAAGCGCGAACTGAGAGGACCGTAAATATGTCATCGGTAATGCGCGGTTCAATGCTTTGCATCTCTTCAAGCGTCAATTCATCAAGTCTTTTGCCGGCTTTATCCGCCAGCGCGACCACCGATCCGGTCACATGATGCGCCTCACGGAACGGCATGCCGAGAACGCGCACCAGCCAATCCGCAAGGTCGGTCGCCGTGGAGTACCCCTTCGCAGCGGCGTCTTCCATGGCGGCGGGCGCGGGCGCAAGATCCGAGATCATGCCGGTCATGGCGGCGAGCGCCAGCGCCAGCGCATCCGCCGCCTCAAAGGTTGCGGCTTTGTCTTCCTGCAGGTCTTTTGCATAGGCGAGCGGCAGGGCTTTTATCACGGTCAGCAATGAAACGAGAGAACCGGTGATGCGCCCGGTTTTGGCGCGCACAAGCTCCGCCGCATCCGGATTGCGTTTTTGCGGCATAATGGAAGAGCCGGTTGAAAACGCGTCGGACAAAGCGGCAAAACCAAATTGCGACGAGGTCCAAAGCACAATTTCTTCGGCAAGGCGGGATAGATGTGTTGCCGTGATGGACGCCGCTGACAAAAATTCCAGTGCGAAATCGCGTGAGGAGACCGCATCAAGAGAATTTGAGCACGGGCGATCAAACCCGAGCGCTTTCGCTGTGGCGTCGCGGTCAATCGGGAAAGGCGTGCCGGCAAGCGCGGCGGCGCCGAGCGGGCATTCATTCAGGCGCGCCCGCGCGTCGCAAAAGCGGCGCCGATCGCGGCTCAGCATTTCCACATAGGCCATCAGATGGTGGCCGAGCGTGATCGGCTGCGCCGTTTGTAAATGCGTAAAGCCCGGCATCACCGCGTCAGCATGCGTGAGCGCTTTCGCCGCCAGCGCCTGCATCAGCGCGCCCAGACCAGCCGCCGCATCGTCGCATGCGTCGCGGCACCAGAGGCGAAAGTCGGTCGCCACCTGATCATTGCGCGAACGCGCCGTATGCAGCCGTCCCGCCGGTTCGCCAATGATTTCTTTCAGGCGCGCTTCGATGTTCATGTGAATGTCTTCGAGCGTCCGCGAGAATTGAAAGGTTCCGCCCTCGATTTCGCCGGCGATCTGGTCGAGCCCCTTGAGGATCGCGTTCCGGTCCGCGTCGGTTATGACGCCTGTCGCCGCCAACATCTCCGCATGGGCTTTCGAGCCGGCGATGTCTTGACTCCAAAGCCGTTTGTCGATGTCGATGGATGCGTTGATCGCCTCCATGATTTCTGCAGGACCACGTGAGAATCTGCCGCCCCACATCTGGTTTTCTGGCTGTTTGTCTTTATCTGACAT
Organism: Pseudomonadota bacterium; assembly: GCA_039818925.1. Lineage (GTDB taxonomy): Bacteria > Pseudomonadota > Alphaproteobacteria > Caulobacterales > Parvularculaceae > Hyphococcus. The sequence continues at coordinate 1,927 of JBCBSY010000321.1, forward strand.
GGCGATGATAACTCGGTTGGAGAACGGTCCTTGAAAGTACTGAAGCAACCGCGATTGTGGCTCTTTGTTTGGGGCGGTCTTGGCTCGGCGTTCCTCCTCTACGTGATTGTGAGCGCCAGCGTAAGCCCGCGCGAGGCCGCAGGCCCCTCGGCGCTTGAATATGACCGGGCGCTTCTTGCCGGCGAGATGGCGGATTTCACCTATACATTCCCCCCGCGTCGCGCGCCGGATATCCCGTTCCAGCATCATGGCGAAGACATGACCTTGTCGGATTTTCGCGGCCGGGCCGTGCTGGTGAATTTCTGGGCGACCTGGTGTGCGCCATGCCTCAAGGAGTTGCCCTCGCTGGATGCGTTGGAAAGCGAATTAGGAGGGGAAAAATTTCAGGTCGTGGCGATCGCCGCGGATCCGCGTGGGCCGGAAGTAGCGCAGGCGTTTCTTGATCGGCTCGAGATCGAGTATTTGGAACTCTATGCGGACCCGGCCTTGCGCTTTGCCTTTGCCATTGGCGGCGCGGATGTGCTGCCGGTGAGCATTCTCTATGACGCCGAAGGCAAGGAAATTGGCCGTCTGGTGGGTGAGGCGGACTGGTCCAGCCCGGAGGCGCGTCGCTTGGTCGAATCGATTATCCCCTGAGCCGCGCGGGCTATGGGCTTGTGAGCGCAATGCCGATATAGCAATGCGCATTGTGTTTTTTGCGGCGCCGGCTCAGCGCGAGGCAACGCGCCGCCACACTGTCGAGGGAGCGAATTCATGAAATTTTCCAATGCATTACTGGCGGGCGTCGCGGCGCTGGCGTTGTCCGCCTGCGGCAAGAAAGATGAAGCCGTGGAGGGCCCGCAATCGGAAACCACCCGCCAGGCGACCAATGCGGACGCGGCCTCGCCGCTGGACGCCAGTTTTTCCCTCGATGACGCCGGGCCAGTGGATATTGATGCGCTTTTGGCCTTGATGCCTGAAGAGTCCCGTCCGTCCTATGAAACAGCGACATTCGACGACGCTCTCGGCGCCACGGTGGTTGAAAATATGCGCTTTGCCGATGCGCAGGACGGCGAGGCGGTGACCGTGCGCCGGGCGGAATTCTACGGCGTCGACATGGAGGCGATCGGTCGCGTCCGCGACGCCGAGGGCGCCAGCGCCGATGCGCCTTTTGAAACCGTCTTTCAAAAGGTTCGCTTTTTCGA
>JBCBSY010000322.1:0-3109 GCA_039818925.1 Pseudomonadota bacterium
GTTATGTGTCGCTCACCCAGGCTGGGCGACACATAACCCAACAACGCCCCCAACGCCCCGCATTCCGCGCGGGAAAACTCTCCGAAACCGTCGAGCGACGCGACCCCGTAGGCATCAAGGATGCGGCGCTGACCAGCAGCGGAATCAAAAAGATGCGCCGCTTGCGCCGTGAGTGTAACGGCCTCTGCATGCACCTGAATCGGTGCGCGCCAAGCATGCGCGTCTTCGAGTTCCGGCAGGATCAGCTCTTTTGGCGAGATCGCGGCAAGGTCGGCCGCGATCCGCTCAAGGCCTGTTTCGCGCACTGACAATTCACCGGTCGACACGTCAACCCAGGCAAGCGCCGCTTCCGCGCCATCGCGCAACAAACATAAAGCGGCAAGAAAATTATGAGACCGTGCATCGAGCAGCGCATCTTCGACAATCGTGCCCGGGGTCACAGTGCGTACGATTTCCCGCTTCACCACCGCCTTATAGCCGCGCTTTTTCGCCTCTTCCGGACTCTCCATCTGTTCGCAGATCGCAACCTTGTGCCCGGCGCGGATGAGTTTCGCGAGATATCCTTCGTAACTGTGAAACGGCACGCCGCACATCGGGATGTCTTCACCACCATGCTGGCCGCGTTTCGTCAGGGCGATGTCCAGCGCCGCCGCCGCGGTCACTGCGTCGTCAAAGAACAGCTCATAAAAATCACCCATGCGATAAAACAACAGCGCGTCGCCCGCTCCTTCCTTGATCGCGAGATATTGCAACATCATTGGCGTGGGCTTCGCCGGTTTCTGGGCATTGACTTTTGTCATGAGCGTGTACGGCGCTGGCGCCTGTTCGAAACAATATCAGCAATTGACGCAAAGGCGCCGAAAAAAACTTTTACAGACATTCCAATAACGATTTCATCTTGTCTAAAAACCGGTAAGGATGAGATTTATGAACGTATCCCATATATGCCTGTAAATCACACCACCCGAACGAAAATCAATGTTGGCGCACGCGCGGCGCCGCTCATCGCGCGCGTCAATCGCCGGGCCAAGCGATTGATTTTGAAAGTCGATCCCATCGCTGGGGAAATCCATGTCACCGCGCCATCCAAACGGGCGCTGCCGGACGCCATCAAATTCGCGCATGAGCGAATCGACTGGATTGCCAGCCAGCTGACAGACGCCATGCGCGGCAAAGCTTTCACACCGGGAATGAAAGTTCCGTATCAGGGTGTCGATCACGTGATTATCAATGATCCAAACCGACGGATCGGCGTGCGTCTGGACCAAGAGTTTTTTCCTGTGATCCGGGTCGGCGGCGAGCCGCAACATCTGAATCGGCGCGTCTCGGACTGGCTCAAGCGGCAGGCCCGGAAGCAATTGATCGAGCGGGTGGACCATTATTGCGCACAGCTCAACCGCAAACGGGGCGCGATCCGGATACGCGACACCAAAACCCGCTGGGGCTCGTGTTCGTCAGAAGGCGATCTTTCATTTTGCTGGCGACTGATTCTCGCGCCGCCAGAGATTCTCGACTATGTGGCCGCCCATGAGTGCGCGCACTTGATCCACCTCGATCACTCTCCGGCCTTCTGGCGCGTCCTTCGCGAGCTTGGCCCGGACGCGCGCAGCGCTGCGCGCTGGCTCGACGCATATGGACCACAGCTATTTACCTATGGTGTCGCCGCCCATCGGTGAGCAAAAGCTCAACCGCCGGTCTGCAGCAGCGCAGCGATCGGGTCTTCTTCCGTCCACGCATCATATGGCGGCGGCAAGGCGCGCGCGACAATCTCTCGCCAGATCAGCGCGGGCGCCCGCCCACCGGTCATGCCAGCCATGGGCGCATTATCATCCCTGCCAACCCATACAACGCCGACCAGCCCGCCCGCATGACCGGCAAACCAGGCATCACGGCTATCCTGTGACGTGCCGGTCTTGCCGGCGACGCGGTAGCCGGGAATTGCAGCAGCCCTGCCGGTGCCCCATTCGACAACGCTGCGCATCATTTCGTTTGTTGCCTCGATGGCGCGCGGCGCCGCCGCCTCTTCCAGAATTGTTCCCTTGCGCTGAAAGACAACATCACCATCGGCGGTTTCGATGCGATCAATCAAATGCGGCGACACCCGGAAGCCGCCATTCGCAAATGGCGCATAGACGGCGGCGAGATCAAGCGGAGATACCGCATCAACGCCGAGCGCCAGCGATGGCCCCGTGGTCAATGTTCCCTGCCAGCCCATATGGCGCGCCGTTTCGCGTACATTGGCGCGGCCGGTACGCTCCTGTAGCCTGACGGCCGCGCTATTGAGCGAACGCGCCAAAGCTTCACGCAAGGAAACATCGCCGAAATATTTGTCCTTGTAGTTTCCCGGCGCCCAGGCGCCGACGGCCACGGGCGCATCGAGCACGCGCCCATCAGGGGTCTCCCCGCGCTCAAGGCCGGCGAGATAAACGATTGGCTTAAACGCGGACCCGGGCTGTCGCTGCGCTTGTGTTGCGCGATTATATTGACTGCGCGCGTAATCTCGACCGCCGATCATGCCGCGCACGGCGCCTTCGCTGTCCATCAGCACTGCCGCCGCCTCAATATCAGGTTCCATCGCTGCGATCGCCAGCCCCGCGATCAGGCCGGTCTCTGCAGCCGCCTGAACCCTGGGGTCAAAGGTGGTTCTTACAACAAGGTCGGCATCGATGCCGCCGGTCAACGCGCGCACTTCGCGCAGAGCGTGATCGACAAAAAAGGGCGCCGATTCAAAACGCGGCGCCGCGAGCAGCACCGGTTCGGCGATTGTCTGATCGGCTTCCACGCGCGACAAAAACCCGGCGCTAACCATCTGCTCGATCACCAGGCGCCCGCGTTTGCCCGCGTCCTGAGGATTGGATGTTGGCGCATAGCGCGACGGCGCTTTCAGCAAACCCGCCAGCACAGCAGCTTCGCCCACTGAAAGCGCGCTGGCTGACTTTCCAAAATACCGATAGCTGGCCGCGTCCACCCCATAAGCGCCGGCCCCGAAGTAAACGCGATTGAGGTAAAGCGTCAAAATCTCATCCTTGCGGAATTTGTGTTCCAGCCAGACCGCCAGCATCAATTCCTGAATCTTGCGCTTCATAGTGCGCTCGCCGGTCAGGAAAAC
>JBCBSY010000323.1:0-3104 GCA_039818925.1 Pseudomonadota bacterium
GGGGGAGCATCGTCGGACATCTTGTCTCAGAACATTGAGGCGGCCGGCGCATGCGTTGACGGAGAACTGGCTTCGGCAAGCACAGCGATACGTCCGATGAAAGAGCCGCAGAAAATAAGGCCCAAAACAAGAAGCGCTCTGGTTCTCATGATTTAACCGGCGAGCCTTTTCATTTTGCGCACATTGCGGGCTTGCATCAGCGCAGCGGAAACTTTTGATTTCGTAGTTCTGGCTTTCACAGTTCGGGGCGCAACATCTTCCCCTTCGTCGAGATAAGCGACGTTATCTCCTTCACGGTTGGCTGGAATTGTGCGGGCCCCGGGTCCGTCCGGGTCTGTGCCATCGATCAGGAAAAAGTCAATCTGTTGATCAAGGCGTTCTTGCAAGGCTTGCGCTTTTGCGAGACGGGCCTCGAGATCCGCGCTAGCTTTTCCGGACGCTTCGTTGACATCGCGGATCGCGATCTCCGCCAATTCGCTGATGACATCAATCATCTCTGTCAGCTGTGGCATGACGTCCTTTGTTTCTTCGATCAGCGGAGTCAGCTCTGCAACGCTTTGACTGCTCGATTCCTTTGCCATGGCGACTGTCGTTCGCGCTTGATCCACCGTATGCGACATCGTGGCTATCGTGGCGCCAAGGCCTTTTTCGGTGCTTTTCAACGCTTCCAGCTTTCGGCTGAGGATGAAGCAGTAGAATGTTGCGGCGCCGGAAGCGGCGAGCAGCATAAAGTTAATGATCATCTCCATAGCGAGACCCTTCAGGTTAGTACGAATTCCGTAATCAGAACATTGGTGACGTCGGCGTCAGGTGTGATTGCCCGGATCCGCCGGAGGATTTGCGCGCGCAGACGCGACATAGATGCAGGGTCCTCCAGCACGGCAGCATCGACAGAACGGAGGAATGTGTTCAGGACATCCTTTATGTAGAAACCGTTTTCGAGCAGTGCTTCTGCACCGTCATCTGTGGTTTCAAGCACCAGGGAAACTTTGAGGTGGCGCGAGCGACCGATCGGCGTGATCGAAACAACTATCGGCTCCATGACAAGAAATGTGGCATTTTGTGAATGCTGGACTTCACCGAGCGGTTTGATGGTGCTTTCGCCGCCTTCCGATCCGCCATGACCGCCTTTATCAGCCTTCTTTTTCTTCTTATCGTTGCTTTTTTTGCCGTCGCCCTTGTCGTGACCGTCATCAGCTGGATTTGTGTCACAATCTTCTGAAGTGTCGTCGTGCGCGCTTTCTCCGGCATGGCTTTCATCAATCACGCAGGCATCCGGATCGCTGGCCGTCGGCGTGAGCACGAACGCTGCGCCGCCGGCAGCGCCTGCCGCAACAATACCGGCAATCGCCATGGGAATGAGTCCCATGCCTTTTTTCTTTGGTGTTTCTTCGCCGTCTTCTTCGCTTTCTGCGGTTTCCGGATCGGCTTCTTTTGGCGTTGCGTCTTCTGACACGGGTCGTTGCCCCTCACTTCTTGAGCCGAACATAGACAGGGAAACGTAAACCCTAAATTAATCAAAGCCCCGGAAATTAACCAAGAAAGTTCAGGATTGCGCAGAAGGGTGCGATCCGGTGTTTGGTGGTTCAAGAATGTTCAAACTTGCATCTGTCTGGAACGAAATGTCCGCATCTCGCAAGGCAATACTTGTGGCTGTGCTTGCGGCGACTTTAATTGTCTTCTCGGCGGTCATGAATGTGGCGACGAAACCGCGCATGACCTTTTTATATGGGGGTTTGGACGCATCCGCCGCTGGCGACGTATTGAGTGCGCTGGAGGGCATGGATGTTGATGCGGAAGTCCGTGGCGACGCTATTTATGTGCCGGAAAACCGGCGTGATTCCCTGCGCATGGCGCTCGCCCGTCAGGGCTTGCCGCAGCAGGGTCAGCCCGGCTTTGAACTCCTTGATGAATTAAACGGTTTTGCAACCACTTCGGAAATGTTTGACGCCGCCTATTGGCGCGCCAAAGAGGGTGAACTTGCCCGCACTTTGCTGGCGACGCCAGGCGTAAAATCCGCACGCGTCCACATCGCCGTGCCGAAAGCCTCTTCTTTTGCAAGAAATCGCCGCCCGCCAAGCGCCTCAGCGACAATTACAATGAGCCGCGGTCGGCTTGACATGCAACAAGCAACCGCCATGCGCTATCTAATCGCGCTTGCTGTGCCGGACATGCAGGCCGAGCAGGTGGCGATTATCGATAGCGTTAACGGGGTGGTGTTAAAGCCAGGCGCCTCTGATCCGATGATCCAGGCGGAAGGCGATAGTGCTGACCGTGAAACGCGCTTGGAAGCTAGTTTGATGGATTTACTGGAAGCGCGCGTTGGTCCGGGCAACGCACGTGTAACGGTATCTCTTGATATTGACCGCGAGCGCGAAACCGTATCGGAGCGAATTCTTGACCCGGAAAGCCGCGTCATGATGGGCCGTGAGACAACGGATATGCAGCAGTCTGACAGTGGCGGCGCATCGGGCGCCGTGACGGTGGCGAGCAACCTTCCTGAGGGCGACGCTGCGGGCAATCAGACCCAGTCAAGTTCAAGTCGCTCGGAAACTAATGAAACAACGCGGTTTGACATCTCCGAGGTCCAGCGCCAGCGCGAAAAACTGCCGGGCGCCGTCTCGCGGGTGCATGTCGCTGTTCTTATAAACGACGTGCCGGGCGCCGACGGCGCCGCGCCGCTGCCGCGGGCTGACAGCGAGCTTGAATCCATACGCGAGCTTGTCGCCGCATCTGTTGGCTTTGACGAAGCGCGGGGCGATATCGTCACCGTGAAATCGATGCCGTTCCACGAATTTGAGGCGATCGAGACGCCGGAAGAGTCTGGAGGGGCCATGCTGTGGGCACAACAAAATGCGATGTCGATCCTTCAAATCGTAATCCCGGCAATTGTCGTTATCGTGCTTGCTATGTTTGTTCTCAAACCTGTTCTCACACAGGATATCGCCGGCGCCACAGCGATTGCAGACGCGTCTGGCGCAGCGGGTGGCGCACCGCTCGAGGTTGAGGTTGCCCCAATGGTCAACCGCACGCCCCTTGAGGAGCTCCGTGACCTGAGCTCCAGCGAGAAGGATGCAACCACAACGTTGCTCAAGGAATGGCTC
>JBCBSY010000324.1:0-3080 GCA_039818925.1 Pseudomonadota bacterium
CATCAAAGATGCTTGCGACTGTCGGGATACGTCCGGCGCCCTTGCCATCGCAGATAAACTCGCCGCCATTCGTGTTGATCACGCGCAGGGCGTTGCCCTCGCCTTCAATTCGGGAAAACAAGGCGTCATCATCCACGCGCTCAAATCGCACCCGGGCCGTCACGCCGCCATCCGGCGATTTCTTCACTACGGACATCTGTTTCCACACGCCGCCAATCCGCGCAAACTCCGCCGCCCGCTCTGCGGTTAAAGGCTCAACCCGTATCGCATCCTGCGGCGTCTCGCGTCCGAAGGCTTCGTAAGTCAGGATTGCAATTTTGGCGCGCGCGTCCTCGCCGGAAAGATCTGCTGTCGGATCAGGTTCGGCAAAGCCCGCCTCCTGCGCCGCTTTGACCGCCTGATCGAACCCATCCCCGTTCTTCATGGCGGACAGAATGTAATTCACGGTTCCGTTGAGAATTGCCGAGATACTGCGCACCTCGCCTTCGTTGCGGGCGCGGCGCACCGTTTCCACCATGGGCGCGCCGCCGCCAACGGACGGCGAATAGGCGAAAACCACGTTGTTTGCCTGGGCAAGTTTGTGAAGATCCGCAAGAGCGCCCGCCACCGCCTGTTTGTTGGCGGTCACAATGCTGACGCCGCGAGACAGCGCCGCCTCGATCAGCCGACGGCCCGCATCACCCGATGGAAGCGCATCCACGACCACATCCGGCTGTTCGACCAAAAAAACATCGGGATCGCTATAGGTGCGCAGAGTGGAAAGCTGGCCGGCGCGCTTTTTATTCGCGTGGCGCACCAACGCCGCACACAACGCATAAGGCTCATCGTCTTTGGCCAAGCGCAACGCCGCACCTTCGCCAATCACGCCAAGTCCGGCCACGGCGACGCGCAATCGACGCGACGTCACCGCAGCTTCATTCTTTCCGTTAACCTTGTCTGCAACATCTAGGCACATTTGCTCGCCGCCCCACTCGACAGATACGCTACTTTGCCGGCGCCGGCTGAAGCCAACTCGAGCGCCTTTTCTATATCTCGCACAAGATCATCCGTATGCTCAAGCCCGATCGAGAAACGAACCAGCCGATCGGAGATCCCGGCGATCGCTCGCGCCTCCGGCGTCATCGCGGCATGGGTCATCGTCGCCGGCGTACATACGAGGCTTTCAAAGCCGCCAAGTGATTCTGCTATGGTGAAAATGCTTAACTGACGCAAGAGTTCGATGACATCAACGTCCTGCGCAAATTCCACCGAGAACATCGCGCCAAATCCCTTCTGCTGCGCCTTAGCGATATCGTGACCCGGGTGTGATGTCAGGCCAGGATAGAAAACACTGGCGACGCGCGCATCGCTGGCGAGCCGTTCGACGACCTCGCCCGCAGTCGCCTGCTGGCGTTCAATACGCGGATAGAGAGTTCTCAGGCCTCTCAAGGTCAGGAAAGAATCGAACGGTGCGCCGGTGACGCCCGTACAGTTCGCCCACCAGGCGAGCTCATCGCCAAGCGCCTGCTCTTTTGCAACCACTGCGCCGCCGACAACATCTGAGTGGCCATTAATAAACTTCGTCGTCGAATGCACGACAATGTCGCAGCCAAGATCAAGCGGGCGCTGAAGCGCCGGCGAAAGAAAGGTGTTATCGGCAACCGTAATGGCTCCGCTGGCCTTTGCGTGACGCACCACCAGCGCGATATCCGTTATCCGCAACAAGGGATTTGACGGCGTTTCAATCAGCACCAGCTTCGGCCTGTCTGCAAATACTTTGGCCAGTGCTTGCTGATCGGTCTGGTTGACATAGACGAGTTTGAAATGTCCACGCTTGGCGCTGGCGGTCAGCAAGCGATGCGTGCCGCCATAACAATCATGCGGCGCGATCACCGTTTCGCCGGGATCGACAAGATTCAATACAAGATCGAGCGCCGCCATGCCGGAGGCGACAACCACGCCGCGGGCGCCCCCTTCCAATCCGGCGATCGCGTCCTCTAATTGCGTGCGGGTCGGATTGCCGGACCGCGCATAGTCATATTGCGGTTTGTCCAGCGGGTCGCTCCAGCCGTAATTGGCAGATAAATGCAGCGGCGGCGAAACAGCGTTGAAGGCGGGGTCACTGGCGACGCCGGCGGTTGCAGCAAGGGTTTCCGGATGGAATGCGTCGCTCATGATGACTTCTCCTGAAGGAACTTTTTAATGTGCGGACCAATCGCGCCGGTTTCCTTTAAAAACGCATCATGGCCGTAAAGCGAAGGGATCTGAACAAATTGCGCGCCATCAATGGCGTCTACGAGCCGTTGAAGATCGGCAAGCGGCGCCAAACGGTCGCTTTCCGCCGCGATAATCAGCGTTTCCGCGGCGATTGCGCTAGCCTCGGTGCGGTGGCGATCAATCGAATCCGAAAGTGTCAAATAGCGCTGCGGATCCATGTCATAGGCGCCGCCGCGCGCGAGCAAATATTCGCATACGTCGTAAGGATCGCCCGCTTTTTCGCCCGGCGTAGCCTCAAACCGGGTCTCGAATTCCTCTGCCGTGCGATAGGTAACCATGGCGAGTTGGCGCGCCAGCGCCACGCCGGCGGCGCCGTCGTCATGCCGCAGGGCGAGTTCAATGATGCGTCGCTGTACGCCGCGCAGCGCCGTCGCGGAAGGGTGCGGCCGATCCGGCGCCGACACGGCGCAGAGTTTTTCAATGCGGCTTGGAAAAACCTCAGCAAAAGCAAGCGCAATCATCCCGCCATAGGATGCGCCGACGAATGCATGAAGACGCTCGACGCCGATCACATCAAGCGCCTCAGCAAAGGCGCGGGCATGATCATGCGTCGTGATGGTGCGCGCGGTTTCGGCGGCGTTCGGCAAAAAATCGAAGCCAATCACGCAATAACGGCTGAGATCCACAAACCCGTCAGGGGAAACAATCTCGCGCCACCAGCCCTCGCCATCCTTACAGTCAGCAACAGCACGGCCGGCGGATATCCCGCCCGCAACAGCAACGGCCGGATTTTCAAGATCGCCATAGACGCGGATTTTCAATTCCGGACGACTTAGCGTCTCGCCGCTGTCGAGAATAAAATCAGCCGGCAGAAAGACGCTGAC
>JBCBSY010000325.1:0-3079 GCA_039818925.1 Pseudomonadota bacterium
ATACATGGAATTTGCACCAGGCCGCCAACCGGGTCGCAGGTCAGCCCGAGATTATGTTCCATGCCAATTTCCGCCGCGCGCTCCACCTGACCGGGAGTTGCACCCCAAACCGCCGCAAGTCCCCCCGCCGCCATGGAACAGGCAACGCCCACTTCGCCCTGGCATCCCATTTCCGCACCAGAAATTGAAGCGCGTTGTTTATAGAGCATACCAATTCCTGCAGCCGTCAGCAAAAAAATACGAATATGCGGCAGGTTTTCCTCCTCCGCTGCGCAATAATGTTTGAGAACCGATGGAATGATGCCGGCCGCGCCATTGGTTGGCGCCGTCACGACGCGTCCTCCGGCGGCATTTTCTTCATTCACCGCCATCGCGAAAACATTGAGCCAATCAAAAAGCTGCTCACGCTCATTTGCAAGCGGAGCCTCCTGAAGTTTTGCATATAGCGAAGGCGCCCGGCGCTGCACTTTTAGCCCGCCAGGAAGCTCGCCTCTCGTATTCAAACCGCGTTCAACACAGTCACGCATGGCAAACCAGATTCGATCGAGCTGAGTGTTTGTTTCCTCGCGCGAACGATGCTGGTCTTCGTTCTCCAGGATCACTTCATGGATAGAGAGCCCCTTCGCCTTGCAGATTGCGAGCAAATCGGTAGCGCTTGCAAAGTGATGAACGCCTTTTCGTGGACGCGCGATAAGATCGTCTTTCGCCGGTGCGCTGAGCTGTTTCGCGCTAGCGATAAATCCGCCGCCCACAGAATAGTAAACTTGTGAGAAAGCCTCTCCGCCATTCTCATCGAAAAGGGTCAACTGCATTTCATTCGGATGTGTGTCCGGAATGATATCGCCGCGCAAATCAATTGCTTCTTTCGGATCAAACGGAATCTCCGATCCGCCAAATAATATAATTCGCCGATCGGATTTCACCTTTTCAAAAGCAGCTTCCGCTTCATCGGGGTCCGTTTTTTCCGGCTCAAATCCTATAAGCCCGAGTATCACCGCTTTGTCTGTCCCGTGTCCGACACCGGTCAGCGCCAGCGATCCGTGCAGATCCACCTTGATTTTGGCTGCCGAAGCCAGCGCGCCTTCAATGCGCGCATCATCCAGAAAGCGCCGGGCGATGCGCATCGGACCAACCGTATGGGATGATGACGGGCCGATACCGATTTTGAAAATGTCAAAGACCGACAGCATTCACTTCGTCTCTATTTTCTGTCTTCCATCTGCGGCTCAACACCGAGCGCGCGCATCGCCGATGCAACTATGTCAATCGCGTGTTCGGCTTTTTCCATTACTGGCGACCGTGCAACAACCGTAACGCCTTTGACGTCGCCGTCGATTGGGTAACTGCCTAGCGTCACATCCTGAAGTCGTTCCTGAATGTCTCGCAACTGATCTGCAATCATTGATTCAGGAAGATTGGCTGCTGTTGCAGCACGGGAATGGGTGACCTCCCCGCGCTTAATGTCTACATCAACCGCCGCCAGCATCGCCTGAAAAATTTTTGGAACACCGGCCATTACAAAAATATTTTGAATCTTCACTCCCGGCGCGCCGGAAACCGGGTTCTCGATCAGTTCGGCTCCTTCGGGCGTACGGGCCATGCGCAACCGCGCGGGCGTTACCTCAAGATCGCGGGCCGCGTAGAACGCGCGCACCATCGCCGCCGCCTGCGGGTGTTCGATTACCGCCACCCCAAGCGCGCGCGCGATCGCATCGATGGTGATATCGTCATGGGTGGGCCCGATGCCGCCTGATGTGAAGACATAGTCATACCGCTCTCGCAAGGCATTCAACGCATCCGCAATGTCGCACGCCTCATCGCCGACAATACGCGCTTCTTTCAGTGACACTCCGCGCCTGGTCAGCCAGCCTGCGAGAAAGTGCATATTTGCATCACGCGTGCGACCGGAAAGCAGCTCATCGCCAATCGCCAGAATTGCCGCGGATTTCTGTTCGCTCATTCCATTCCCTGCAGCCTGTGAATTCATCAACAGCCTTCATGCCTCACATGTCGCACATTATGGCGACGCGGCGGCGTGTATTTCCGGCTAAATCATTATTCTATATGTCGCTTTCCTCCCATGAAGGCAAACCTATTTGAGCCCCTGTTCCTATCATTCTCGCCATTGTGACGAGGGCATAGACTCTCTATGGTCTTCGCTAATGCAGCTGCATCATCGCGTCTGCACCATTCCATCAGGGGAAGTTTATGATGCAAAGAATGATTCGTTTCAGCGCCGCGCTTTCCGCGGCGTGCTTGGTTACAGCGCCGCTTGGTTTCGCATTCGCCAGCGATGACGCGCCGCCGAAATACTCCGCAGAAGCGTTTTTCCAGACAACGGATTTTCGTATTGGCGGACCGGAATTTGCGTTTTCACCGGATGGCGAGCGTCTAATTATCACATCGGACGAGACCGGCGTCTACAACGCTTATGCCCTTGATCTTGACAGCGGCGACCGCACGGCGCTGACGCAATCCACAACGAGCGCCACCTACGCGATTAGCTACTTTCCTGACGGCGAGCGTTTTCTCTACACGGCCGACAATGGCGGTGACGAACTTAATCACATTTTTGTCGACGGCCCGAATATGGAGCCGTTGGACCTAACTCCCGGGGAAAATCTGAAAGCCGCATTTGTGGGCTGGGTGGACGACGGAGAGGCCTTTATCCTTCAGACCAACGAGCGCGACAGCCGGTTTTTTGACCTTTACCGGTATGACGCCTCAAATTTTGACCGGGAAATGATATTTGCGAATGATCTCGGGCTCGGGGGGTTTTCTGTTTCCAGAGACGGCGCCCATGCCGCGGGCGTCAAGTCGCGCACGTCCGCCGATAATAATATCTTTCTTGTTCGACTGGAGGGTGACAGCGAGCCGCAAAACATCACCACGCATGAGGGCAATATCTCTCATTCGGTCTATGACTTCACGCCAGAAGGCGACAAACTTGTTTACGGCACCAATGAGTTCGGCGAATTTTCACAGGCATGGGCCTATGACATCGCGACTGGCGATAAGGATCTGTTGATTGAAGAGGACTGGGATGTTTCCTTCGTCACCTATTCGCCTTCCGGCCGAT
>JBCBSY010000326.1:0-3057 GCA_039818925.1 Pseudomonadota bacterium
TGAAGGGCCAGTTTGAAACAGAAGAGGCAACGGCTTTTATCTCCGCAAGTAAACCGCTGCTCCTGGGTGTGGGTCGAGGGCGCCGCCGGTTCCAGCCCATCATGATGAGCGCCGTTGCAATCGCCAGCAACACCAACAGAAAAAACAAACCTCTCGCCATGACGGTGCGACGCCTCCAGATTTCAGGGCACCATGGCAAGTGTTGCGCTGATAGGCAATTTCAGGCGCTGTTTTTCGCTGTTTCGTATGCCTCGAGCGCCGCGAGCCAGTTGCTTTCTGTCTCTTCGATTGCGCTGACCAGTGCGGCGCGTTCTTTTTGCAGTTTGGTGGCGCGGGGCAGGTTGTTTTCGTAAAGCCCGGGCTCGGCGAGTGCTTCATCCAGCCGGCGCATTGTGTTGTTAAGCTTGTCGAGGCGCGCTTCCATGTTGTCGGCGGACTTTTTTAAAGGTTGCAAGGCCCGGCGCGCGTCCGCTGCGGATTTTCGCGCTGTTTCCTTCGGATTGACGGTCGCCTTGGCCGCGCCATCCTTTGGCGCCGTTTTGTTTGCGGCAAGCACAAGCTCGCGATAGTCGGAAAGATCGCCATCATAAGGGGCGGCTTTTCCCTGATTGACCAGCCACAAGCGGTCCGCCACGGCTGAAGCAAGATGCGCGTCATGCGTGATCAGCAAGACCGCGCCTTCAAAATCATTCAGCGCTTCGATCAGCGCTTCCCGGGCGCCAATATCGAGATGGTTTGTCGGTTCGTCGAGGATCAACAGATGCGCGCCGTGAAACGTAATCAGCCCAAGTAAGAGCCGTGCTTTCTCCCCGCCGGAAAGTTTCTCCACCTTTGTGTCGGCTTTTTGCGGCCCAAATCCCAGCTGCGCCGCGGCGGACCGCGTTTCGGCTTCGGTTGCGTCGGGGATGAGCGCACGCACGTGATCATAGGCCGACTGTTTCGGTTTTAACTCGTCCAACTGATGCTGAGCGAAATAGGCGATCTGCAGTTTCTTGTGTTTGTAAACGTTACCGGCGAGTGGCGCGATCCGCCCGGCAAGCGCTTTCACGAGAGTCGATTTGCCCTCGCCATTGGGGCCGAGAATGGAAATCCGATCGTCATTGTCGAGCCGCAGATTGACTTTTCTTAAAACCGGCTTGCCTTCTTCATAACCAAGGTCCGCATCGACCACGCGGATGATCGGCGGCGCCATCGGTTTCGGGTTCGGAAAGTGAAATGGAACAACCCGTTCCGAAATCGGCTCCGCCACGGTCTCGAGCTTTTCCAGCATTTTAATTCGGCTCTGCGCCTGCTTGGCTTTGGAGGCCTTCGCGCGAAAGCGATCAACGAAGGCTTGCATGTGGCGCCGGCGCGCTTCCTGGCGCGCCTTAAAGGACGCCGCCTGCGCTCGCGCTTCGGCGCGCTTTCGTTCGTAGGTGTCGTATCCGTTTGGATGAACCGACAGCTTGGCGTTTTCCAGCGCCATGATGTGCGTGACGGCATTGTTCAGCAGCGCCCGGTCATGACTGACGATCAAGGTCGTATAGGGATAGCGGCGCAAATAAGCCTCAAGCCAGATTGTGCCTTCCAGATCAAGATAATTGGTCGGCTCGTCGAGCAAGAGAAGATCCGGCGCGGAAAACAGAACACCTCCCAGGGCGACGCGCATGCGCCAGCCGCCGGAAAACTCTGAACAGGCGCGTTGCTGATCGCTTGCAGAAAAACCAAGGCCGGAAAGAATCGCGCCGGCGCGGGCCTCGGCGGAGTGAGCGTCGATGTCGGCAAGGCGTGTCTGAATCTCGGCGATGCGGTGCGGGTCAGCGACTGTTTCCGCTTCTGCGATCAGCGCGGCGCGCTCTTTATCTTGGGCAAGTACGGTGTCGAGGAGAGATATGTCAGAAGAGGGCGCCTCCTGATCGACAGCGCCGATGCGTCGATTTTTGCGAAGCGAGACCTCGTCGCCGCCGGTGTAGATTTCGCCTTTGATAATCTTTAACAGCGTCGATTTGCCGGACCCGTTGGCGCCGACGAATCCCACCTTCCAGCCGTCGGAAATGGCGGCTGTCGCCTGATCAAATAGGACGCGGCCTTCGATGGCGTAGGTGAGATCGTTGACATGCAGCATGGGCCGCGCGCTTTTAGCCTTGCCCAGACTGAATCGAAAGACCGCCGATGAGTTTTTGTTACTCGGGCTTCAGGTTTGAGGCGTTGCCGGCATGCAGCCAGACGCCGTCGACCTTTTTCGCCAGTAGCGCCCAGGCCCACTGATCGGAAAAGGCGTCGCCGGTTTCAATGACCTCGCCTTCAGCGCGGACTTTGACCACCGCCCAGCCGATATCACCACTCTCGGCCACTTCAATCGCGGGCTGTTCAAGGTCCAGATACGCCCGGTAATCGACTCGCGAAAACACCGACGCAAACCGGGTTTTCATGTCGTCAGGAGAAGTGACGGCGACTTCTCCGCGATTGGCGATGAGCGCTTCGGGCGCCGTCAATTGCGCCATCATCTGCGCATCGCCCCGGCAATGTGCGGCAAGCAGCGAGCGATGAAGCCGGTGCACCTGCACCGCGTCAATCGCCGGCGCCGGGTAGGCTTCATGAAACGATACCGCATCCCCCGCGGCAAACGACACATCCGTGTATTGATAATCGTAGACGACGCCTTCGTGAGTCACCTTCGTGCTAAATGGAACCAAGACTCCATCCGCCATCCGGCGCCAGTCACCATAGGACACCGTAATCTCCGTGGTGTCCGGCAGCGCCAGGATCAATCCTATAGCCTTTCCCGTTTCATCTTCCAACAGGGTCGCCGTTCCGCCATCGGGAAAGTCGCCGCGTTGGCCGTCATATGCCGCGTCATCAAGTACAACCGCTTTAACCGCTTGCGCATTGGCAATGATATCATTGAAATGAAAAGCAAGCGCGTGAAATTGGTGGCCTGTGACAAAGCGCCGGTCAACAGCGCTGGCGAGCGAAACCTGATCGCCGCTTCTGATCCATGCGACCGGCCCCTCAATCGCAAGGAAGCGGGTTTCATCGCTGACAAACCGCACGACGGTTTCAAGCCCATCCCGGTAG
>JBCBSY010000327.1:0-3050 GCA_039818925.1 Pseudomonadota bacterium
ATACGCGCTTTACTGGCGCAGCGGGCAGGCGACGGCTGCGGCCCTGACCGCTTTGATCGATAAGCATCTCCCGGCGCAACGCCCGCGCGTGGCGGATTGGGGTTGCGGCCTTGGCCGCGTCCTGCGTCACGTACCGGACCGGTATCAACGCACAGGTTTCGATTACAACGCCAATGCTGTTCAGTGGTGTACGGAGCATATTCAGCACGTGGAATTTTTTCATAACAATCTGGCGCCGCCTTTGCCGGCCACTGCGAACGCCTTCGATGCCCTCTACGCCTTGTCAGTCTTCACGCATTTGTCGGAAACAGCGCACCGGGCCTGGATCGGGGACATTGCGCGGGTGCTGACGCCGGGCGGCGTTTTTATGGGCGCGTTTCACATGACGCCGGAACCGGGGCAATTGCTGCCGGAAGAGCAGGCCCGTTTTGACGCTGGCGAGTTGGTTGTGCGGGGAGGAGTCAAGGAAGGTTCGCGCACCTATGTGGCCTATCACCCGGAATCTTATTTGCGCAACACCCTCCTCCACGGCTTTGAGATTCTCGAAGCGCCCATCGATTTCTTTGGACAAACGCTGATCGTCGCCCGCCGCTCTTAACGCGACAACACCAGATTTTTAAAATCCGCCCACGGAAAATTCGCCCCGGGATCTGTGCGCCGATGCGGGTCCAGCCTGGCGTGACTGGCGACATGGACAAGCAATGGATAGCGGGCCCAGGCATAACGGACGATTTGCGCAGTAGCACGCAACTGCCAGTCGGAAAAGCGATCGCCGCCGGACTGGCGATTAACGATTTCAACGCCAAGGGAGGTGCGGTTCAGATTGGTCGCGCCGTCGCAGATTTCCGGATGTCGACAGGACCGGCGCACATGCCACGCGGCGCGCGCCTCCGGCGCGGTGGCCCAGACATGGGCGCCATGGGCGGGTTCGTCTTCATCCGGCACGATCCAGTGAAAGCTCGCACGCGCATCTTCCATGACTGACACCGCACCTTCTGTTGATGCGCCGGCGGTCGCATGAATGACCAGCAGGCGAATAGTGTCGTCCGGTTTGCCGCGCCGCGGTGATGTGCAGCGTGGAGCCGCCGCCCAGGCGCGCTCGTGAATGACTTCCGCCAATTTCGGGACTGTGTTCGGGCGCTCAAGGCTGGGCAGGTCGAATTGAAAATCTGTTGGGTCAGCCATACGGGCCTCCAGATCAAATGCGTGGAAAAAGATTTGCGTGCGCGCCGCGACCGGCTACCTAGGCGGGCATGCTGGTCATGGGTCTTGATACGGCGCTGCAACGCTGCTCGGTCGCCATCATAAGGGGCGATCAGGTGCTGGTGGATGAATCCGTCGGCATGGAGCGCGGCCACGCCGAACATCTGGCGCCGATGGCGGCGGCGGCGCTGACGAAGGCGGGTGTGGCGATTCATCAGCTTGACCGGATCGGCGTCGTGGTCGGGCCCGGCGGATTTACGGGTGTGCGGGTCGGGCTTTCCTTTGCCCGCGGTCTGGGGGTCGGCACGGATATTCCGTTGGTTGGGATCACCAGTCTCGCGGCGCTCGCGGCGGGTGTTGCTGCACCCGGGATCACTGCGCCGATAATTGATGCGCGTCGTGGGCAAGTTTACGCCGGGCTCTACAATGTGCGTGGCGACACACTCCTACAGCCATTCGTTGCGAATCCGAAAGCGTGCCTGAAAATTCTCTTGGAAAAGGCCGCCGGATCTCCTGTGACGCTTGTCGGGTCGGGCGCGCCGTTATTGGGCGATGTCCCGGCCGGCTGGCGGATCGACGACCGCACCGGAGAGATCGACGCCAAGACCGTCGCCTGTCTTGCCGCCAGCGCGCCGCCGCCGGAGGGCGCGCCCGCGCCGCTCTATTTACGCGCCCCGGATGCGAAACCGGGCAAACCGGGCGTTTTTGCCGGCGTCAAAACCTCATGACGGCATGGCGCGTCTGGACAGCAGAGCCGGAGGACGCCGAAAAGCTTGCGCGGCTGGAAGCACTCGCTTTTGGCGACCGCAGCTGGGGCGCGAACAACGTGAAGGAGAGTTTCGTCGCGTCCCGCGTGACAGTTTTCCTGGGCGGCGAGGGGCGGGCGACGCCGAAGGGCTTTGCCGTGTGGCGCGACTTGGGCGAGGAAGCGGAGATGTTGACCATTGGCGTCATCGGCCTGGCGCGCCGGCGCGGCCTTGGGGCGAGACTGATCAGCGCTGTGCTGGATGCGGCGCGGGCCAAAAATGTGCGGCGGTTTTTCCTTGAAGTGTCAGCGGCGAATACCGCAGCGCGCGGGCTTTACGCGCAGGCCGGGTTTCAGGAAATCGGCGTCCGCAAGGCTTACTATGCTGATGGCGGCGACGCGACGGTGATGGCGCTCGACTTGTAAACTTGGCGCGGGCTTCGCTTTCGAGTTGCAAGGTGCGGCCAGCAGGTTGATAAAGAGACGCGAGATCAATTCTTTAGGCGCAAACAGATAAGAGGCGGATATGGATCGTCTGGAAAAAATCTGCATCGCAAAAGGCATGCGCATGACCGATCAGCGTCGCGTCATTGCGCGGGTCCTATCGCTTGCCGAGGATCATCCTGATGTTGAGGAGATCCATCGCCGCGCCACCGAACTCGATTCCAATATTTCGATCGCCACAGTCTATCGCACCATGCGCTTGTTTGAAGACGCAGGGGTTGTCGAACGCCATGACTTTCAAGATGGACGGGCCCGCTATGAAGAGGCCACCGACGATCATCACGACCACCTCATCGACTTGCGCTCCGGCGAGGTCATTGAATTTGTGAACGAGGAAATCGAGGCCTTGCAAAAGCGCATCGCCGAAGAGCACGGCTACAAGCTTGTTGATCACAGGCTTGAGCTGTACGGCGTTCCGCTCGAAAAAGCCAAATAATCAAATTTTTGCGCGTGATTCAGCCAAACGCCATAAGAGAATCTTGACAATTCTCAGGTAAACTACCTAGTGTACTATATGTAAGCGGTCTCGCGCGCCGAAGACAAATTATCAGCCATGCGTGAGGGCCGCTGAGCCTATCGGAGGAAACCATGGCGTCCC
>JBCBSY010000328.1:0-3047 GCA_039818925.1 Pseudomonadota bacterium
CTAAAAAAGGCCTTTTTAACCGCCTTGACCTAACTTCGGGCAAAGAATTTGCGGTCTCTATAGAGCATGGCGGAGAACGGTATCATGCAGTGAAAAATCATTTTAGCCATTCAAATAGTAATGTTTGTAGCAAGGACCGCACAGGTACTGTTATGATGATTCTCTCAGAACTTTTTGTTAGGAGCCAATCTGAGGATTTCCTAAAAGCGCCTGAGAGCAATGTGTTTAGAACGCAATAGCTATGCAGCTTGATGTGAACGAGAACCTTAAATCCTTTTAAGTGTTATTTTATCTTCACGAACAGTTCTGATGAATTAGAATAGATCGAAAATGATGCATTGCCTTAAGCCAACTTAAAGTTTTAATTACAGCGTTTAAACTGGTGCTGCCGGAGAGAATTGAACTCTCGACCTCTCCCTTACCAAGGGAGTGCTCTACCCCTGAGCTACGGCAGCGTCTAATATCTCGGGGTGCAGCTTATAAATAGCTGCTGACCAGAAAGAGGCGGCGGTATAGCGCGAGAGGTTCAATTAGGGAAGCCGCCAACGCCAAAAAACAGGACGGCCTTACGCAACCCCAAACAGCTCCAGAATGTCCTGGCTGACGCGGCGCGGTTTGCGGGTTTTCTGATCAATCAGGCACCAGTCAGTCTGGATGCTGGCGGAAAAGCGTTTTGCGCCCGGTTTCCGGATGTCGAAATGCCGGATGAACCGCGGGCCGGAGACCCGCCCCAGCCAGGTGCGCACCACCACCGTTTTCCCGGCCAGCACCTGGTCGCGATAATCGATCTCATGGCGCAGGGCGACCCAGATCAGTTCGCGCTGCATGGCGTCGCTCGCGATGCTGCGCCAGTGAGCTGCGGCGATATCCTGCGCCCAGAGGAGATAGACCGCGTTGTTTACATGGCCGAGTTCGTCGATATCCCCCTCTTGTGCGACGCGAGTCATGGTCACGCCGGTCTCAAAGGACCGCGCGCCGGTCAGGGTCTGGCCGGGATCGAGCTGGTGTTTCATGGGCGCCTGTTTACGGGAGGCTGGCGGGGAGGAAAAGCCGTTCATCTGTTTAACAGGCGTCCGCAAACGTTCATATTCGCGTCTCGCCTTGACGGGGCGACCGGCAGGCCTTTTAGTCCGCCGCCATGCCCTCAAAAGCGGATAAATCTCAGGATCGACAGGGTTCGGCCCCGAAAAAGCCGGGCTCTTCGGGAAAAGCCAAAAGCGACGCGCGGGAGGAGCGATTGGCGGAGGCCCTGCGCGCAAATCTGCGGCGGCGAAAATCAGGCGCGACATCCCCTGAGGACGAACAGAAAGATGGGCAGAAAGAAGAGTAATGGACAAACTGGCGATTATTGGCGGACGGCCGCTTTATGGCGAAATCCCGATCAGCGGCGCAAAGAATTCGGCGCTGAAGGTGATGGCGGCCGCGCTTCTCAGCGATGAGCCGCTGACGCTCTACAACACGCCGCGGCTTGCGGATGTGGATATGCTCTTGCGCCTTCTGGAGCAGCACGGGACCGCCGTTTATTTCGAAGGACCAACCTTACGCCTTCATGCAAGCGCGATTTCCTCGACCGAGGCGCCATATGATCTCGTGCGGAAAATGCGCGCGAGTTTCAACGTTTTGGGGCCGCTTCTTGCGCGCGAAGGCAAGGCGAAGGTTTCGCTGCCAGGCGGCTGTGCAATTGGCGCGCGGCCGGTTGATCTGCATTTGAAGGCGTTGAGCGCTATGGGCGCCGAGATTGACCTTGACGAAGGCTACGTGATCGCGGCGGCGCCAAAAGGGCTGCATGGCGCGCATGTGACCTTTCCCTTTGTTTCCGTCGGCGCCACGGAGCATGCGATGCTGGCGGCGGTGCTGGCCAAGGGCGAGACGCTCATCGAAAACGCCGCCCGTGAGCCGGAAATCGCTGACCTCGCTGATTGCCTGAACGCCATGGGTGCGAAGGTGAGCGGGGCGGGATCATCCACCATCCGCATTGAGGGCGTCAGCCGACTGCATGGTGCGGAACATCACGTCTTGCCGGACCGCATCGAGACCGGGGCTTATGCGATGGCGGTTGCGGCGACCGGGGGCGAGCTGACATTGAAGGATACGCGGCCCGACTTACTTGGGGCTGCTTGGGCCACGCTGGAAGAGACCGGTGTTGACATGGAAGAAGTCGAAAACGGTATCCGCATTCGAAGAAATGGCGCGCGTTGCCAATCAGTTGATGTGGTCACCCAGCCGTTTCCAGGGTTCCCGACCGACCTCCAAGCGCAGTTTATGGCGCTGATGACGACTGCTAGCGGTGTTTCGACCATCAAGGAAACGATTTTTGAGAATCGGTTCATGCACGCGCCGGAACTCGGGCGGATGGGCGCCAAAATATCCGTAGACGGACAGACGGCGACGGTCCGCGGGGTGGGGCGGCTGCGCGGCGCCCCGGTGATGGCGACGGATCTGCGCGCGTCCATGTCGCTCATCATCGCAGGGCTAGCGGCCGAAGGACAGACCATGGTCAATCGGGTCTACCATCTTGACCGCGGCTTTGAACGGCTGGAAGAAAAGCTTCAAGCGTGCGGCGCGCTGATTGAACGGGTAAAGGAATAGGAGACGGGTTTGGTTTCGCTGACGGACTATAAGCCCTTGCGCTTGATGGCCGGCGATGTCGAGGACCTCGGCGTCATGTCCGCCGTTCTGCAGGATGCGGTCGCGAAGTTGGGTGACTTTGCTTTCCTGCCGGATGAGCGCCGCTTTGCCTTTGTGGCCAACCGGTTTGTCTGGGAATGCGCGGCGGACCGGCGCGCCGGCCCCTTCGCCCGGGTTCGCGCCGGCGCGCATTTTGATGACGTGAAGTCGGCGAAATTCCAGTATTTGCGTACGGACGCCAGGGACGCGGTGGTGGAGCTGTTGTCAATCCGTTTCGAGGCGGGAGAGGACGGCGCCGGGGAAGTTATCCTTGATTTTGCCGGCGGCGGGGCCGTGCGGCTCGAAGTCGAAAGCGTCAACGCCTATATGTCAGATATGTCTGATCCCTGGCGCACACGCGCTAAACCCGACCACAAAGC
>JBCBSY010000329.1:0-3046 GCA_039818925.1 Pseudomonadota bacterium
ACTTATTAGCTGGACGAAAAAACTTAATCGGCGCTTTTGAAGCAACACCAATGCCAGCGGCGATGTCCACCGCCAGTGTTGTCGCTGCTATCAATTCAGCGCCGCTGACGGTTTTCGACCGTTCCGCTTCAGCCATCAGCGCGGCAAGGATTGTCGCCATGGGATGGACAACTGCGGGCTCGTGAACGCAATCAAACTCCTGACAATGGATTTGAAATCCATTCACAAAAGCCGCACTTGATGCGGTCAATCGTAGCCCCGCCCCCCAGACATGAGCGCCTTGCGATACCGCGGCGGCGCCCCACCCCTTCGCTGCGCGCCGGATCTCCTCCGCAAAGGGCGCGCGTGCGCCCGCGACGCCAACGCCAATTGAATCAAGAATAAATGTCTTTGCCGCACGCACGGCCGCATCCGGGATGGAGGCAAAAGGCGTTGTCAGGACATGCTCCGTACAGCGCTGCGTCGCGTTCATAAGCGCACCGCCGCTATAAGCTGGTCGTGAAAGCGGGAAAAGGACACATCATCCGGCAGCGCAATCACCGTCTCAATAATCGCCTCGCGCGCCTCTTTGCCCAGTCCTCCTGCGTCCATCAACATCCGTCCCTTGTCGAGCAATTGTTTCGTCGTGACAGGATTTTCTGGGTCGCCTAAGGCATCGCCGATCTCGACCCTTCGATGTTCTTCATTGAAAAGCTCGACATCGATCGCGGCGCCGAAGCGCGCAGGATACCGGTCAGTGAATTCAGCGCCTTCAATGACAGTGATCCGTTGGCGCAAGGACCGAACGGCGTCCTCATCTCGTGCTTCTTGTTCAAAAGCGTCAAGATCCGGCGCGCCCCGCAACAAAGCAATTGCCGCAGCGTGCTGGAGCGAAAATTTTGCACTCAACGTATCCAGCGGATCGGGCTTGTCACAAAAATTAAGTGCATCGCCATATGTTCGGATAATGATCGCTTTTATCGCTTCAGGGTCGACCCCTGTCGCCTTCAACTGGAGGGCTGCATCAATAGCGGCATGGGCGTGACGACATGCGGGCCATGGTTTGAAACTCACCTCATGGATTGACCAGGGATCGTTTTCCGGAAACGCTGCAACTTTGTTCGGGTCCGCCTCGCCGCATGTCGCGGCAAAAAATCCTTGAGGTCCCTCGATTATGCTCCGCAAGCCAATAAAACCGGCATTCGCCAGCTGCGCAGCCAACAGACCAGCGTGTGCGGCTCTGGCGGTGTGTAGTTGCTTGGCGTGACTTGCGGGCTCGTGACGAACTTCCCAAAATCCACTGGCTTGTGTTCCAGCAAGCCCCAACGCCCAGACAGTTTTTTCCTGATCAAGGCCAAGAACTGAACTCGCCGCCGCCGCAGCGCCGAAAGGGCCAACCGTGCCGGTATTGTGCCAGAACCGGTAATGATCTGGACCCACTGCGCGACCAACGCGAATGACCGCCTCGTACCCCCGTACAACACCATCCAGAAACGTTTTTGCATCTACTGCTGCGATTGCAGCGGCGCCGATTGCCGCAGGGATGACGACCGGCCCCGGATGCAGCAAGGCTTGTTTGTCCACGTCGTCCATCTCAAGAACATTGCCAAGCGCACCGAGGTAAAGCGTCTGGTCGGCCGCCTTTTGCGGCGCGAGCGCTTGCTTCATTGCTCTGGCAGCCGCGCCGCCCGCTCCGGCGACAGCGCAACCGACCCAGTCCAGCACGTGGAGCGCCGCGCGGGCGCGCGACTCCGCCCCGACCGGCCTTGATAAACGCGCGGCCAATCTTTCGCATACCGTTGGTGAATTTGGACTTTGTCCGGACATTTGATTTGTGTAGCATGGCCCGAAAGATCAGGGAATATCGCAGCCCCCCGCGGGACGGAAAAATGCAAAAAATGTCAGCGCCCGAAGCGCTATCCTCCCTGCGCGAACGCCTCTCTGGCCCAGGGCGGATATATGTGCCCGGCTGTTCCGGCGAGCCGCAATTGTTCGTGGACGCCATGAAAGCCGATCCGGCATTGGCGGCGGATCTAACCTTTCTCGGCGTCTGGATTCCAGGCGTTAATCGGACGGATTACGCCGGGCTCCACCCGGCGGCGCGATCAGAATTGATTTTTTCATCCGCCGATTTTCATGAGAGCATTCTGTCCCAACGCGCAAAATTTCGACCTCTGTCATACACGCAGGCAGTGTCCTGGCTTGAATCCACGCCGCTTGACGCCGCGATCGTTCAGGTCTCTGAACCCGATGAAAAAGGCATCTGCACACTTGGGGTGAGCGCAGACTTCACGCCAATCCTTTTTGACCGCAACGTTTTCACCATCGCGCACATCAATCCAAACATGCCGGCGCCAGCCACATCGCCGCGCATTGCAATTGATCAGATTGATATCTGCGTCGAGGCTCAAAAAGACATTCTTGCATATGAAACGCGAGCGCTGCCGCCAGTGTTCGAAGCCATCGCAGCCAACATCGGCTCGCTGATCAACGACGCCGAGACATTGCAGTTTGGCCTTGGCAATGTGCAACAGGCTGTCTTGCAGGCGCTCGTCAAGAAAAAGAACCTGCGCATTCATTCCGGCATGGTGTCGGATCCTGTACAGAACGCGATTGATGCCGGGGCCATTGCCAGAGACCCCGGTTCGATCACCACCGGTGTCGCACTTGGAACCAAGCAGCTCTATGATCGAGCGTCATGCGATGCGCGTTTTCGCTTCGCGCCGGTTTCCTTCACCCACGCGATCGACACGCTCTCTACCATTGAAAATTTTACCGCCATCAATTCTGTGATCGAAGTTGATCTTTTCGGGCAGGCAAATGCCGAGTTTCTCAGCGGCAAACAAATCTCAGGCGCAGGCGGTCTGGTTGATTTTCTACGCGGCGCCGCCATCGCGCCCGGCGGCAAGCCGATCGTGGCGCTTGCTTCAACGGCGAAAGGCGGCGCTGTTTCCCGGATCGTGCCGAAGATCGAAGCGCCATGCGTCTCTGTTTCGCGGGCAGATATGGCGATCGTTGCGACAGAGCACGGTGTTGCCGATCTGCGTGGAAAAACCGTAGAAGAACG
>JBCBSY010000330.1:0-3042 GCA_039818925.1 Pseudomonadota bacterium
GTCGTCCAGACCGAAGCGGCCTCCGCCCCTTCGCCCTGGGCCAGCGCCAGGAAATCGCCCATCAGCGCCTGGCCCCAGACTCTTCTTCAATTACAAGAAAGCTTATCAATCATGAATAGCTATAAATTGCGTAAACACGTAAAAGCCGCCGTAAGGATTTTCCATTAACCCTCTGATCTGATTGCAATCAGGTGGGATCGATGGCCGGCCGGTCTAAGGGCGAAGCGCCAATCATCATTAAGAAAAAGAAGGTGATCGCCGGCGGCGGTCATCACGGCGGCGCATGGAAAGTCGCCTATGCTGATTTCGTAACCGCCATGATGGCCTTTTTTCTGCTGATGTGGCTCCTCAACGCCACCACAGAAGACCAGCGCAAAGGCCTCGCCGACTATTTCGACCCATCAATCCCGATCAGCCGGATTTCCGGCGGCGGCAATGGCGCGCTGAGTGGATCTTCTGTCTTTGATGAGAACATCCCCGTTCGCAACGGCGCCGGCGCCTCCAGCGAGTTCCCAAGAAGCAAGATCCAGGAACATGACGGCGACAGCGAAGAGTTTGACTTGGAAGGTCCCGCCGAAGGCCTTGGCCGGGACGATGAGGTCGGCAATGGCGTAGACGACGAAGAAGGTGCGGCGGCAAACAGCCTTGAAAACATCCAGGACCAGATTGACGCCTCAACGATTGAGTCTTCAACCGGCGGGCTGGCGCAGCATATTCATACCCGCATGACGCCGGACGGGCTGGTTATCGAACTGATCGATGTAGATGGAGAACCGCTCTTTAATCTCGGCTCCTCTGATGCTTCGCAATTGTTGCGAGACTTGTTTGAAGTCGTGGGGCCCGTACTTGCAACAGTGAGCAACGATATGGCGATTGTTGGCCACACGGACGCCCGACCGTTTTCCCCCAGAGCCAATTACACAAATTGGGAACTTTCCACCGATCGCGCGCTCGCCGCGCGGCGCATGCTGATTGAAAGCGGCATCACAAGTAAACAAATCGTTCAAGTCACGGGAAAAGCCGACACCGAACCTTTCTCCGACGACCCCCTCGCTCCACAGAACCGTCGCATCGCGATTACCCTGCTGACGAAAAAATAACCGTAAAACCGGCTAGCTCATTAGGGCTTCCTTAAACACAGGAGCGATAAAACTAACAACAGTAATAAAATTTTTTCCGACTGGAGACTGTTATGGGGATTTCGTCATCGCTTAACGCCGGTGTCATGGGGCTTGCCGTAAACGCGGTAAAACTCGGCACGATTTCCGACAACATCGCAAACTCGCAAACATACGGATATAAACGCGCCGAATCGGAATTCGCCGACATGGTGTTGCGTCAAACAAGCGGCGACTACTCCGCAGGCGGCGTCAGGGCTATGACGTATCGCGACGCCGGCGCACAGGGCTCGCTCGTCACAACGGCCAACGCGACCGACATTTCCATCTCCGGCCGCGGCATGCTGCCTGTCACTGATGTCGGCGGCGTCAACGCATCGCCAAACGATCGCTCCTTGATGTTGAGCTCAACCGGGTCGTTTTTCACAGACGAACAAGGCTATCTGCGCACACTTAGCGGGCTTTACCTGTTGGGCTAGCCGGCTGACATCAACGGAAATGTGGCCTCGCCGCCGCGTGACAGCTCGATTGCGCTGGAGCCGGTGCGCGTCAACCTCAATCAGTTTGCCGCCTCCCCGACGACACAGGTTCAGCTTGGCGTCAACCTGCCAGCGACAGAGACCGAGGCCGGCGCCGCTGGTGCGCCGTTCGACCTGCCGATTGAGTATTTTGACACGCTCGGCCGTTCGCAGACTCTCAATGTTCAGTTTACACCCAACGTTCCGGCTTCGGGGGCGAGCAACTCCTGGTCTGTGCAGATTTTCGACGAGGCTGGTGATCCGACAGTCGCCATCGCAAGTTTTGATGTCACGTTTGATGACAGCGTTAATGGCGGCGGCTCGGTATTGTCTGTTTCTTCCGTAACTGGCGGAACCTATGATACCACGTCCGGTAATCTCGCAATCAACACAGCCTCAACGCCAATCGATATTTTCCTCGGCGCACCGGGTCAGCAGACACCATTGACGCAATTGTCGGGCAGCTTTGCCCCGCTTTCCGTCACCAAGGACGGCGCCCCGATTGGCAATCTAAGCTCCGTTGAAATTGACGAACGCGGTTTCTTGCAGGCGATTTACGAAACCGGATTCCGTCGCACGATCTATCAGATTCCTGTCGCTGACGTGCCGAATTTCAAAGGCTTGAATGCTGTCGGAAATTCCGCCTTTACAGTGACCCAAGATAGCGGCGACGTCTATTTCTGGGATGCTGGCGACGGCCCCGCCGGGCTGACAATCGGCTTTTCGCTCACCGAATCGACAACCGACATTGCGTCCGAACTGACGGATTTGATCCAAACCCAACGCGCCTATTCCTCGAATGCAAAGATCATCCAGACTGTTGATGAGATGCTGCAGGAAACGACTGACATCATCCGATAGGCGCGCCCCATAAAGAGTTAGGAATGGAGACGTCAGAATGACAATCTCCCAGGCGCTTCTAAACGCGACGTCCGGCCTTTCCGCTGCTTCCCGGCGGGCCGGCGTAACGTCCAACAATATCGCGAACGCGCTGACCGAAGGCTACAGCCGCCGCGATGTCTCGCTCACCGAACGGGTCACCGCCGGCCAGGGCGCCGGCGTCAGCGTTTCGGGCGTTTCACGCGCAACCAATCCCGCCGTAACCTATGAGCGGCGGATCGCTGACGCGCAGCTTGCGTTCAACAGCGCGGGCGCCGGGGCGATGACGCGGGTTTCCAATCTGCTTGGCGGGCCGGAAGACCCCACCTCGCTATTTCAGAAATATGCGAATTTCGAATCTTCTCTGCGTGCTTTGGCTGAAACGCCCGACTCCGCACCGTTGCAGCAAAATGTCATCGCCGCCGCAAAAGACCTGGCGGGCGCATTCAACCAGATCGCCTCCAGCTATCAACAAATCCGCAGCGACGCGGATCGCGAAATCGGCCAGTGCAGTGACGTCGGCGCCG
>JBCBSY010000331.1:0-3022 GCA_039818925.1 Pseudomonadota bacterium
ATGCGGGATTGGAAACAGGCCAGCCTGTAAGGCGGGATTATCAACCGATAACGCAACATCAATTTGTGCGGCCGGAAGGTCAAGCTCGATCGCCAGGGCTAAAAGGGCTGGCGTCAGTTCATCTTCGATGGCCCCGTTCGCCCAGCGCAGCTCCAGGTCCGCCTCATTCGCTTTGCCGGCTTCCTTCAGGGCGATCGCGCGTTTGATGCGGGCGTCCGCCTCGAACAATGCTTTGAGAGAGGCGTTGGTCAATTGCGGCGCGGTCCAGTTATAGTCATAGGCGCGGCCGAGCTGAGCGAGGGCGAGCTGGCCGTAAAAAGTAAACGGAAACGCCGACGCGATTTCGAGATTTGGAGTCACATTTTCCGGCCGCCCGGCGGCGAGCGCGCTGCGCGCGGCCCAGAACCCTGCCGCCGAGCGCAGCGTATCTTCCTGATACGGAACAGCCGCCATAGCATTGAAAAGATCATGCGCTGCTGCAACATCGCCTTTGCGATATTTGATAAGCCCGGCGATCCAATAAGCGAGAACAGCGCTGTCGCCATTACGGGTCGCAGCGCTGTCAGCCATTTCTTCCGCCGCGTCCACATAGCCTTGATAGTAAAGGCTGGCGGCGACCCAGGAGCGCATCCGGTCGTATTGGCGCTCCGTAATGCGTCCGCGTTTCAGGTGTCCGTCAATTTCCTTTTTGGCTGTCAGCGCACGCTCTTTGTTCGAAAGATAGCGGACCCGGCCTTCGATGCGTCTGACGTTGCGTCTGCCGGTACGGTCGTAGTCAGCCAGAAGGTCCGGATGCAGATCCTTTTCCGGCGCCGAACGCCATTGCCGCGGGATCGGACGCAGCGGTGACGATTGACCGCGCGGCTGGCGCTTGCGGGCGAGTGCGTAAATTTTGTCAGCCTCCGGATGATCGGCGTAATAGGCCATCCAGCGTTTCAACTCATTGAAGGAAGACCGATAGGCTGTCGGGTGCATGTAACGCTGATACTGCACATAGCCGAGCAGGATGTCGTTCTCGAGCGTGGCGATTTTCCTGTCGGCCTCGACCCAGCGTCCTTCTTCCTGCAACGCGAAAATTTCTGAATAGAGCGCTGCATCGGCGTCGCTCAAAATACGGGGCGATGCCGCGTTTTCGCGCCCTAGTTCGGGCGGCGAAGGCGGGGCGGCTGCGATCGGCTGCGCCATGACCGGCGCCATCGCCAAGCAAGCGATCAGAACAAATCCAGCAAACCAACGCGCCGCGTTCATAAAACTCACCTTTTTCCCGCGACCGATCTGAAATGGGCTGAGCGGGTGTGTTGCGGCTGGCGCCGCACATTTTCAGAAACGGGAAATGATCCCAAGACCCCGGACTTTACACCTAAGAATATCGTAATGTCGGTTAATGCTCCTTTAACTTCTGCGCCAGCGACTGCAGATCCGCCCAGGCAAGCCGCTTGCCGGCGGGCTGACGCAAGAGAAACGCCGGGTGATAGGTGGGCAGGGCCGGAAAGCGGCCGCCGCTCGCCGTCTCGATATCGCGCCAGACGCCACGGGCGCGCATGATCCCGCTGACGCCGAGCAAAGCCTGCAAGGGCGCGCCGCCGGTGATCAGGACAGCCTTCGGCGCGGTGAGATCGATCAGGCGGTCCACAAAGGGCCGGCAGACGGCGGTTTCGAGCGCCGTCGGTGTCCGGTTGGCGGGCGGCCGCCAGAAAATAACATTAGAAATCAGCGTGTTATCTGATCGTGAGCGGCCAATGGCGGCCAGCATCTTGTCCAGCAATTGGCCGGCTCTACCAACAAAGGGTTTGCCGATCCGGTCTTCGTCGCGGCCTGGCGCCTCGCCAATGACCAAAAGCTCCGCGTCCGGCGGGCCATCTGCAAAGACGGTGTTCTTTGCGCCGGCTTTTAATGGGCATCCCTCGAACGCCGTGACAGCGGCGAGGAGCGCGTCGAAACTGTCGCAGGCGGCGGCAGCGGCCTCCGCGGCTCGAATGGCCTCATCGGTTGAGATGGTTTCAGAAGCGGCGGGCGTTGACGCTGCAGCAGCTGGCGCTAGCGGATCTTTGGATTTGACAGCATCAATTCGGGGGGCGGCTTTCGGGTCGTGATTTGACCAGCTGAAAAAGTCAGCCGGGTTGGCGTCGACAGCTTCGTCAACGCCCATCTCCATATGCCAGCGCAACACTGCGCGGGCGGCGTCCGCCTGTGACCCATCCACCATTCAGACATCCTAGCAGCACCGGAGGCCTAAACAGAAGCCGCCAATATTAACTGTGCGCCAAAATAAAGCGGCAAACCCCAGACTTTGTTCACAAAGGCATGGCGGACAAATTGCTGGCGCGCGACGGAAAGGTCAGACACCGCAAAGCCAACGGCGCCGACAATGACCCAAAGCGCCGGCGGCGGCGTTGATGGCGGGGCGGCGAGAACGCTGGTTGCAACCATCACGGCGATGATCCCGCTATAGGCGGCGACTGGCCAGCGAAAGCGCCCCAGATGCGGCCACAGCCATCGCAGGGTCAGTCCAGCGAAGGCCATCATTCCAAGGATCGATGCGACAAATAGCCAGTCCGGGGCCGGCCCGTCGCTGAGAAAGGCGCCAATATAGGCCCCATGCCCAGCTGCGAAAGCGCCCATCCCCGCCAGAAAAGACCTCTCACTTGACGAAATGAGAAAGATGTCGCCAGCCATGCAAAGGATCAGCGCCGCCAGCACCCATAGCCCATAGACGCTTTCGAATGCGCCGGCGGCAAGCGCGGTCAGCACGAAACAGGCGGACGCGGCGGGTTTTGCAATCCAGCGCAGCCGTCCGTTTTCCGTATGCTCGGCCCACAAAAGCAGCGCGACAAAAACAATGCTCAGCAAAATGAAAACGAAGATGGGCATGGTCTAATGGTCATATCTGCTATCGCGGCGGCGGGAAGGTGCTGCTGGGAAAACAATGTTGATCAACATGGCTTTTCCCGTTGCTTTTGTGGGCCGAGCATACGGAAAACGGACGGCTGCGCTGGATTGCAAAACCCGCCGCGTCCGCCTG
>JBCBSY010000332.1:0-3018 GCA_039818925.1 Pseudomonadota bacterium
GGTGATTTTCGATTCGCAACTCGCCGTAGAGGTGTAGCCCGGGTCAAAAGTAAAAGCGCTAGTCTCTTTGTAAAGCGAGCGTACATCGACAACGTCGGGGCCGTGAGCGGCCTTGAAAACAGGCAATTCGGCGGTTTTCCCACCGACTGTAAAGATTGCCATATCTGACTGTTTTAAATCACTTTTCATCGATTCTAGCCTTTTCTTTGCAGCGCGTTGCCCGCTTGTTGCAGCGCACACTAGCCAGTTTACTCGGGGGACGCCAGTCCCGGCTCAGTCGGCTTGGTCCGTAAGCCGCGCCAGGGCTTCATCACGCCCGAGGCCGTATAGCACTTCCCCCAGTCCGGGCGAAGGCCGGCCGGCAGTCAGCGCCGCTCTCGCAGGTGCGCCAATTGCGCCAAATCCGACTGCTCGTTCATCGGCAAAGGCCTTCAACGCCTCGTCGAGCGTGAACGGCGAGGACCAAATGGCGGCGTCGTGAAGACTGTCGATCAAGGCTTTCAAGATTTCGCAGACGCCGTCCTTTTTCAGGGGTTTTGCCGCTTTTCCCTCAATCGATAGGGGTCGATCGAGAAACAGATAATCAGCAACGCCGCCTATGTCCGCCAGTGTTGCGCAACGTGATTTCAGAAAAGGGGCCGAGCGGACAAAACGCGCTTTTTTCTCTGTGTCAAGATCAACGCCGGCGGCTTTCACAAACGGCTCGGACAACGCAACAAATTCAGCGTCGCTGAGAGACGAAACATAATGCGCGTTGACGTGATTGAGCTTGTCTGGATCGAGACGAGCCGGGGATTTGTTGATGCCTTTTAAGTCAAACAATTGCTTGGCTTTTTGAACAGAAATAATCTCTTCATCGCCATGGGCCCAGCCAAGACGCAATAGATAATTCATCAACCCTTCCGGCAAATAGCCCTGATCGCGATAAGCCTCAACGCCAAGTGCGCCATGGCGTTTGGAGAGCTTGGCGCCATCCGGTCCATGGATCAGCGGCAAATGGGCGAAAATCGGAACCGCCCAGCCAAGCGCCTGATAGATTTGGGTCTGCCGTGCGGCGTTGTTGAGGTGATCGTCGCCGCGAATGACGTGGCTGACACTCATGTCGTGATCATCAACAACGACGGCCAGATTATAGGTTGGATTGCCGTCGCTGCGCAAAATGATGAGATCGTCAAGGGCGGCGTTTGGAAAGGAAACCTGTCCCTGAACGGCGTCGGTGACTTCGGTTACACCCTCTCTTGGCGCTTTAAACCGAATGGCGAAAGGTGCGTTCGGCGCATCGGCGGAGGTTGCATCGCGCCATGGGCTCTCAAAGCGGGTTCCTTCCATTTTGGCTTTATCGCGCGCGGCGTTGAGTTCTTCCGGGGTCAAAAAACATCGGTAAGCTTTCCCCTGCGCAAGCAGGTCTTGTGCAACTTTGACATGGCGTTCTCGCTGCGCAAACTGTGATAAGGGTTCTTCGTCCCAGTCGAGGCCGAGCCAGGAGAGGCCGTCCAAAATGGCCTTAACCGCGGCCTCGGAATGGCGTGCACGGTCCGTATCCTCGATGCGCAAAAGAAACTTGCCGCCGCGACCGCGGGCGAAAAGCCAGTTGAAGAGCGCTGTCCGAGCGCCGCCAATATGCAGATAACCGGTAGGGGAAGGGGCAAACCGGGTGACGACAGGCTGATTGTTTTCGGTCATAGTCCTAAGTCTGTCAGACGCGTTCGATGTCGTCTGACCCTTTTCGTAAGTTTTCGCGCTTGGCGGGTCTCGCCTTGCGGCGCGAAATAACATGAGAGGCCCCCCGGCGCCTATGCCCGATACAACGCTCGCTCATGGTCGCTGACGCCGCTCACGGGAGCGGGCCTGAAGTCGTCGCGCGATCAGGCCGGCGGCCGTCGATTTTGCGGGCCGGGTTTCTTTTCAGGACTTCCATATCGCGCTGGGCGGCGCTCGACGCAGCACGCATAACACTTTGGACGCCCGTGGCGATCGGGATCGGGGCCGGAATCTATTTCGGCCTCAAAGCGGAACCTGATTGGCGGCTTGCTGTCGTCGCGATGATTGTCAGCATGGTTTTGGCGGTTCGGCTCACGCGCATGCGGAAGCTTTTTTCCGCCTTGACCCTTTTCGCTGTTGGGTTTGTCGCTGCCGACTGGCGAACACACACGGTTGAAGCACCGCAGCTTTCCCGGGAACTCGGTATTGTGGAAACCATTGGCCGCATCATTTCCGTGGAAGAAGGCGCAACACAGCGCCGCTATGTATTGGCGGTCGAAGCTATTGACGGCCTCGACGGCGGCGACCTGCCAGCGCGCGTACGCATCACCTGGCGTGGCGATGAATTTGACGCAAAGCCCGGTGATCGGGTTACGGTACGAGCCGGCCTCTCCCCGCCGCCGCCGCCTGTTGCGCCTGGGGCCTTTGATTTTGCGCGCCAGCTTTACTTCAAGCAAATCGGCGGCGTGGGTTTTGCCGTAACAGCGCCTGAGGTTGATCAGACCGCAGAAAAAAGTACGATCCAAGTCGCCGCAGCGAGCATCGAATCGCTACGCCTGTCGCTTGCGCAACGCATTGTGGACGCCGCGCCGGGCGAGGGTGGCGCCATCCTCGCTGCAATCGTGACAGGAAAACGCGGGGCGATTTCCGACCGGGCGGAGGCAGCGCTGCGAGACGCCGGGTTAGCCCATCTGCTTGCAATATCCGGCCTCCATATGGGGCTTGCAACGGGACTTGTTTTTTTCACTGTACGCTATGGGCTCGCCGCGATCGAACCAATCGCTTTGCGGTTTCCAATCAAGAAATGGGCGGCCGCCGCAGCGCTCGCCTCAGGACTGTTCTATCTCATTTTATCAGGAGGCGGCTGGTCGGCGCGTCGCGCCTTCATTATGGCGGCGATTATTTTCGCCGCTGTTCTCGTGGACCGCAGAGCGCTTTCATTGCGCAATGTTGCGGTGGCGGCGGTGATCATCTTGCTGACAACTCCCGAAGCGCTGTTCAGTCCAGGTTTTCAGATGTCTTTCGCTGCGGTGACTG
>JBCBSY010000333.1:0-3002 GCA_039818925.1 Pseudomonadota bacterium
GACGATAACGTCATTCGCGCCATTTTCCTTCGCGATGGGGGCTTTTTTTTCGCTGCCGACCACGGCGATGACCTGCGCGCCGATATGGTGCGCCCACTGGCAGAGCAGCGTGCCGACGCCGCCAGCCGCTGCATGAACGAGGCAGGCCTCCCCTGCTTTCAGGGCATATACCTGGCGCACAAGCATTTCGACGGTGAGGCCTTTTAAAAAAACTGCGGCCGCTGTTTCGTCAGAGACGTTGTCCGGAATTTTTGCAGCGCTCGCCGCTGCGACATTAGCCGCTTGGGCATAGGCGCCGCCGGCGGCGATGTAAGCGATCCGGTCACCCTTTTGAAAGGCGGTGACGCCCGTGCCGACGGCCTCTACGATCCCGGCGGCCTCGGATCCCAAAATCGCCGGCAAGGCCACCGGATAGAGGCCTTTACGCTGATAAATATCGAAGAAATTCAAGCCGATAGCGTTGTGGCGCACCCGGATCTGGTCGGCGCCTGGGGGCGGCAAATCATGCTCACGCACCGCAAAAGCGTCGGGTCCGCCATGGTCGTCGAGAAAAGCTGCTTTCATGTCGGTTGATCCATATTGGTTTTCAGAATGCAAGGGCGGCCACAGTAGTTTCGGGGAGGCCAAGACGTCGCCTTAATATTTACCATAAGCGTTGGTTTGTTGGCTTCAATTGGACCGGTGACAAAAAAGCGTGCAACGCATCACGGCGAGCGCTCTGTCATGCGGCAAGGGAATGCGCTAGAGCCTTGATAAGGGCGCCGTTAGAGGGCGCAAGGAGGCTCAATGAAACTGACCATAAATATTGATTGCACCCCGGCAGAGGCGCGGGCCTTTTTCGGCATGCCCGATATGGAGCCGATGAACGATATGATCGTTCAGGAAATGATGAAGCGAGCCAAGGAGAACATCGACACGCTGGCGGACCCCGAGCGTTTCATGGCGCAATGGATGATGATGTCCGGCAAGGGCTTGGAACAGTTTCAAAACTTGATGGGCGCTGCGATGGGCGCTGGCGCTGCCCGAAAAAAGTGACGCTGGCGGCGCGGTGGTTTGAATGAGCGGCGAGGACACCATCTACGCCCGGGCGTCTGGAGCGGGGAAGGCGGGTGTCGCTGTTTTTCGCTTGTCAGGACCGGCCACGCTACGCATTTTCAAGCAATTAGTTGGTAAACGGACGGTTAATCGGGAGGCCGCGTATGTGACAATGCGCGACCCTCGGGACGGCGCCATTATCGATCGCGGCCTGGCCATACTTTTCGAGAGCCCCGCAAGTTTTACCGGCGAGGATGTCGCAGAATTTCACCTTCATGGCGCCCGGGCGGTAGAGATGGCGCTTTATGAGACGTTGTCCAATGCCGGCGCCCGTCCCGCAGAGGCCGGAGAATTCACCCTTCGGGCGCTGAAAAACAACAAGCTGGACCTCGCCCAGGTAGAAGCGCTTTCAGACCTTATCGATTCCGAAACGACCCTACAGAGAATGCAGGCTTTGGGGCAGCTTGATGGGCGCCTGTCAAGCCTTGCCGAAGGCTGGCGCGAACAGATTCTGAATGTTCTGGCGCCGCTCGAGGCGGATATCGATTTCCCGGATGAAGGGGATGTTCCGGCCGCGATCGCCGCCGCCGCCGGACCGGCCATCGCGTCGCTTAAAAATTCATTAAGCTTGTTTCTTAACCAATCAATCCGTGCACGGAAAATCCGTGAAGGGATTTCAATTGCCGTGATTGGCCCCCCCAATGCTGGAAAGTCATCCCTTGTGAATGCACTCGCAGGGTCTGAGGTGGCGATCGTGTCGGAGCTCGCCGGCACGACACGCGACATCGTCGAGGCGCGGCTCGACCTTGACGGGATCGTCGCTTCCATCGCGGATACCGCAGGCTTGCGCGGTATGACCAGCGACGCAATCGAGGCGGAGGGAATGCGCCGCGCGAGAGCCCGGGCGGAGGAAGCCGACATCAGGATCCTCGTGGTCGATGTATCGGAAAATGTTTCACGTGAAACACTGCTGCTTGGCGCGGCGGAAAATATCTCATCCGAAACAATCAAGCTGCTCCAGCCTGGGGATTTCATCATCTGGAACAAATCCGATCTTGGCGCCGCGCCGTCGGCAGGTCCGTCGGATTTTGTTGAACTCTCGCTTTCCGCCAAGACTGGTGACGGGATTGACAGGCTTGTGCAGGCGCTCTCCCGGACGATAGCCGGCAAGGGTGAGCCGGACGCTCCCGCCCTCACCCGGCTCCGGCATGTGCACGCGGTGGAAGAAGCTTACGCCGCCCTCAGCCGGGCAGAAGCCAATATCCTAGCTGCGCCAGAGCTGGCGGCCGAGGATGCGCGCCTTGCCGCCCGGACGCTTGGCAAGATCACCGGCGCTGTTGGCGTCGAGGATGTGCTCGGCGAGATTTTCTCAAGTTTTTGTATCGGCAAATAATGTAGAGGAGGCGCTGTCATTGGCGGGGTCGTGCCGCGCCTTGCGGAGTAGCCGAACGCGGCTCGCCGCCTTGCGAAGGACGGTCGCCGCATCGTGTTCGCCCCGCAATTCAAGGCGCGCAGCAGCGCGCTCATAGCCGCGGTACTTTTCTTTCAGACGGTTGTTCAGTTCTGCGGTGAGATCGCGTTCCTTTTTGATCGCCGGTTTCGGCGCAGCCCCGAAAAGCGGCGTTTTGGATTGAATTGAAACGGATCGCGACTGGCTGTTTTGCGCCATTACGGGCTCCTGAAAGGCGATGCAAATGCACCAGGTAGGGCTTGCCCTGCAGCATGCGTGCCCGCCACGGCGCGCAATCGTCTTCATGTCCAAATTGTAAAGAAGCGCTGAAAATCCAACTCTTCGCTGTGTAAGATTCTCTTGCTGCCCAGGACACCAGCGCCAGCACAAAAATAACGGATGCATTCCTGCTGCGCTCGCCTTATATCCCGCGGCCAAGGATCCTGACATGAACAAAGATTACGATGTCATTGTGATTGGCGGCGGCCATGCCGGCTGCGAAGCGGCCGCGGTCGCG